>CALFGU010000259.1 GCA_937877685.1 uncultured Prevotella sp. | reverse complement strand
ATTCACGACGACGGAAATATAGGCGACTGCATAGATAATTGCTTAAAACTTGCCCTTAAAATGCAAAAGGAAGATAAAAACGTTTTCGTGCCACAACAGTTTGAAAACCCAGCAAACCCCACCGTGCACCGTCACCATACGGGTTTAGAAATTTTAGAACAAGTTGCAGGTCCTATACACGGATTTTGTTCAGGTATAGGTACGGGTGGTACTATTACGGGTATAGGTGAAGTGTTAAAGGCGCAAAACCCCGATATTGTAACACATACCGATGCAGTGCAGGGATACCTGAAATGCCGCTTTACCCCCGATGCGATCAAAGCTGACCTTGTAACCGTTAGCGGACACAAAATTCACGCCCCCAAGGGCATAGGAATGCTCTTTATTAGGAAGGGCGTAGTGATCCCCAATCTTATTGAGGGCGGCGGTCAGGAAAAGCGCATGGGAGGCGGGGCAGAAAACCTTCCTTACATCGTAGGACTTGCAAACACAAGTCGTAATGAACGCGCAGGTCTTTACGAAAATCATTATAACTGCACACTCAAAGGAGCATTAAAAATTCTTGCAGACAAAATTTACGACTGCAACAAGGGAAAATAAGTTATGACGAAGGTTTTAGTTTATGATGTCGAGGCAGAAGACCTCGAAAAGATTGCGGATACAAATGATATTAGCGTAGCAGAAGTTGTTGAAATGCTGATGGCGTACGCAGAAGAAATGAAGAAGGATAATAATTTAAAATAAGGAGATGGCACTATGATTAAAATGTATTTACCAAATACCCCATCAAAATTTCTTGGGAATGCGAAAGTAATTAAAGTTAAGAAGGTCAAGATGACCTGCGGCGGCGGAATTGGAGGTTGCTCTTGGGATGAATATGTTACAGATTTTCCGGAGACACCCAAGCACGACTTAATTAAGGTTACGGACTATAAGGGCAAGAAGATGACAATCAATACGGCTTATGTAGTTAAGGTTGTCGACAGTCAGATTGTTGTTATAATAACTGATAGTAAAAATCCAAACTATTACGGTGTAAAGAGTTTCTATTATGAAACGCCTTGCGATAATAACATTGTTCTGTGCAACGAGTATGGCGACAGCGAAAAGCGCGGCGTAAAGTTTCTTGAAAGTATTAATTTATAAGGAGAATACAAAATGATTAGATATTATGTGTGTGGGCTTGGTTACAACGTCGCTATATAAAGATGTGGCGAATGTGTATGGATGGAGGTAATTATGAAAATAGAACAATTAATATCAGAACTTCAGAAACTTCAAGAGCTTTATCCCGAAGCAGATATCTATTTTACAGACGGCAATAGGCGGGAATGGTTCGAAACTTATTTCCAAAGATTTAACGTTGACGAAGAAAACAATAATATTGAAATGTTATTTGATACCGAGGAGGATTAATTATGAAAATTTACAGAGATGGCAAAGAAATTGAATTGACTCAGCAAGAATTAAGAGAAGCATATCTCGAAAAGGATATGGATTACATCAAAGAAGACATTATGTCTCAAGATGAATCTGACGACTTTGGATTTGATGACAGCGATTTTGAAATCATTGCAGACAGATTTAAGCGTGCGCTTGAACATTGCGATGGTTACTGGGAGTACTACTGGGAAGTTATGAACTATGTAATTAACGAATATATCAGAGAAGGAGAAAATTAATTATGACGAACGTAGAATTTAAGAAGCTTCTTGAAGAAGTATTTGAGAGTCACACGCTTATGAAAGGCAGAGATTACCATACGGTCAATGAGCTACTCCACGTATTGAGATACAATGACAAGTTGAGAGACTTGGAAAGAGTTAGCCTGAATATTATCAAGACGGACGGCAGTTCTATGTGCATTCCTTGTCTTGAGGCTTTTGTAGATGTTAAGTCTCTTGGCATTTGGTTTGAAGATATAGCGGTTGAACTTGAAATCGATGAATTCCCCGATGATGATGGAGAGATGCTCGAGTTTAGAACCGTAGTAGTGTATGAAAAGGAGGGTATATGATGAATAACGAAATCAAAACAATAGTAGAGTTGGTGCTGAAAAGCGTAATGGGCAAAAAGAAAGACAAGATTGCAAAAATCATGGAAAGCATTGATGACCGAGATGGCGGCAT
>CALFGU010000258.1 GCA_937877685.1 uncultured Prevotella sp. | reverse complement strand
CAGACGCGCACTCTAACCGGACTGAGCTACACCCCGAATTGCGAGTGCAAAAGTACTACTTTTTTTTGACTCTGCAAGTTTTTTTCAAAAAAAACGCACTATAACATAAGAAAAACACAGATTCGCCGTTTTTAGAGGGGCAGAAAAGGGCAAGTTTTCCTATTATTTTTCTAATTTTGCTTCAATATGCACATTATATAATAATAAATACGATTATCATGGAAACTATTAAAAATGCTGAACTCACCCTTAGCGTCAGCCAAAAGGGTGCTGAAATACAAAGTGTCATTCTCAACAAGAGCGGTAAGGAATACTGGTGGCAGGGAGATAGTAAATGGTGGGGCGGACGTGCTCCCATTCTGTTCCCTATCTGTGGCGGTATGTGGGATGGCACTTGCACGTACAAGGACCAGACACTTAAAATCGAAAAACATGGTTTCGTGCGCAAGGCGGAGTGGACCTTGGCGACGCAATCAGAAAACAGCGTGACTTATAGTTATGAACCCACGGCGGAAGAGTTGGTTTCGTACCCCTTCCCCTGTCGTGTGGAGGTAACTTACGCACTTGAGGGCATGCAACTCCGCATGACCATGCGCGTCATTAACTTAGGCACAGAAGAAATGTACTTCCAAATGGGCGGACATCCCGCTTTCAACCTCCCCGACTTCTCTGAAGACAAAGACGTTGTGGCCTACGTGCACCTGGAAGGCACTCCCGAAAGCGTGCTTCGCGCCAGCACGCAGGGATGTACCGAACACGAACGTTTCTCTTTCCCCCAGACGGAAGATGGTCTCGTGCCCGTCTGCGTAGAAACCTTTAACAACGAAGCGCTCATCTTCGACAAGCACCAACTTAAGGCAGCCACGTTGCTCAATCTCAATAAGCAACCCATAGCTCGCGTAGAATGCTCCGCGCCCGTATGGTTGTTCTGGCAACCTCAGGGAGTGCCCACCCCCTTCCTCTGTATCGAACCTTGGTATGGACTTTGCGACGAACAGGGTTTCAACGGCAGCATCCAAGAACGCCCCTACATGCAAGCGCTTGAGGCGGGCAAGACTTGGGAAAACGACTTGGTGATTACGTTTTACGAATAGTGGTTAACGATAAGTTTTGAATTTATAGAAACTATAGGCACTATAGCAACTATAAACCATAACCATCAAACAGCATGCACCTCCCCGCCACGCTTCAGGCAACCATCACGCTCCCTTCCTCAAAGAGCATTTGCAACCGCGCACTGATTTTAGCGGCACTCTCAGGAAGGCAAACGCAATTGGAGAATCTCTCTGATTGCGACGACACACGTGTGCTTGTTCGTGCCTTGCAGAGCGAGGAAGAAGTGATAGACATTATGGCGGCAGGTACTGCCATGCGCTTCTCTACGGCATATTTCTCTACGACTCCCGGTACGCACCTCATAACTGGCACTGCGCGCATGCGCCAACGCCCTATCGGCGTGTTGGTTGAAGCATTGCGCCAACTGGGTGCGAATGTGGAATATGCGGAAGTAGAAGGTTTTCCCCCACTCCGCATTTCGGGACGCGCATTAAAAGGTGGCGCCATCTCGCTTCCCGCAGATGTGAGTTCGCAATACATATCCGCCCTCCTCATGGTGGGTCCGACGTTGCAAGAAGGTTTACGCCTGCGCCTTGTCGGCACTATCCTCTCACGCCCTTACATTGACATGACCATCAGTCTGATGCGCCAATTCGGAGCTGAGGTAAAATGGGAAGATGATGCCACTATCTGTGTAGCGCCTCAGCCTTACCGACCACTAAAGGAGTTTCGCGTGGAAAGCGATTGGAGTGCGGCGTCCTACTGGTACGAACTCGTGGCACTGAGTCCTGACCCCGATGCACGCATTGTGCTCCCCTATCTTTTTGAGAACAGTTTGCAAGGCGACTCTCGCATTCGCGAATTCTTCATCCCCTTGGGCGTACACACGGAATTTACAACCGAGGGCGTGGTGCTCACTAAGCGCAAGGCGGAAGCGACGGAAGTGTTCCGCCTCGACCTTTCCGAACAACCCGACCTTGCTCAAACGCTCGTAGTTGCCTGTGCCATGCTCCGCCAACCCTTCCATTTCACGGGACTTCAAACCCTGAAGATAAAAGAAACCGACCGCATCACCGCGCTTCGCACGGAGTTGAAAAAGATGGGCATTCGCGTGAAAGAAGCCAACGATAGCGAACTTTTTTGTTCCGACTTCGGCGCCACGGAATTACCACCCAACGCGTTTGTTAGCATAGACACTTACGACGACCACCGAATGGCAATGGCCTTTGCGCCTTGCGCCCTGCGCTATCCGAATCTCAGAATCAACCATCCCGAAGTGGTGAGCAAATCTTACCCTTCTTTCTGGCAACATTTGGAATCCCTTTAAACTTCTGAACGTCAGAACCTCAAAACTTCTGAACATCAGAACTTCAGAACCTCAGAACTTCTAACCTCATAACCTCACAACATGACCTACCTCTATATTTTCTTCGCCCTTATCATTCTTGGAGCTGTAGCAGCCCGATTCTTACGCAAGGATGACCCTGTTGCAAATCCCGAAGCCGAAGTCACTACTGACTCCATCACTCAGCAAGAGGAAGAAGAGGCAGAGGAATGTTGCGGCCAGCATGAGACGTGCGAGAAGGACAGTCTCTTGGCGGCCGTAAGTAAAGATGTGGAATATTATGAGGATGAGGAACTCGACCGCTTCCGCACCCGTCGTTCGGATGAATATACGGCGGAAGAGGTAGAGGAATTTCAGGAAATCCTTTACACGATGCGCAATGACGAAGTGGCAGGTTGGGTGCGCTCCCTCCAACTCCGTCACATCGAACTCCCCGACCCTATCAAGGATGAGGTATTCCTGATTATCGGAGAGCGCAGAATGCATTCGTAAATCACGCTTGAAAAGGCGCAAACCTATCTCCCTCAAAACCGCATCCCACTTAGGGAAAACTATTTGAGACTTAATGCGCACTAACTCACTTATAGTTTTCACGAAGTCACTTATCATTTTCAAAAGATTACTTCCTTAAAAATCAAACGCTTAAAAAGCAGCAACAAACCCTATCCTTTGACGTGAAGAAAGCCATCCCCATACTGCTCTTGGTAAGTTTGTTTACCGCGTTGTCGTGTTCCACCAAAAAGAATACGGCACCGACGCGTATGTGGCACGCTTTCACGGCGCGATATAACACCTACTACAACGGGCATACCGCTTACAAAGAAGGGATGTACGCCAAGGAGAAAGGGCATAAGGATGACTACACGGAGTTTCTGCCCGTGTTTCTCGTAGGTAGCGAAAAAAGTCGCACCACTGGGAGTGGAAATTTTGAAACTACCGTCACCAAGTGTCAGAAAGCCATTCAGTTGCACTCCATTACCCGTCGCCCGAAGGTGGAAGGCAGTAAGCGCCAATCACCCAAGATGAAGGCCTACTTGGCGCAGAAGGAGTTTAACCCCTTCCTCAAACATGCATGGCTACTCATGGGCGAGGCACAATTCCAAAAGGGTGAGTTTCTCGAAGCTGCCTCAACCTTCTCCTACATCACCCGACATTACGCCACACAACCCACTATCGTCAACGAAGCTCGCGCTTACCTCATCCGTTGTTACACCGAGTTGGAATGGTATTATGACGCAGAAGAGGTGGTTAGTCGAATGAAGCGTGACACCATTACGCCCCGTGTGCGCAAAATCGCAAACCTGAGCGAGGCCAACTTGCTCCTGCGCCAAGAACGCTTTGACGAAGCGCTCCCCTACTTACAAAAGGCGGTAAAGGATGCTGAGGGCAACCTGCAAAAGGCACGCCTTTACTTCTTGCTCGGACAAATCATGCAGCATCAGGAAAAAAAGGCCGAGGCTTTCAAAGCCTATCAGTCGTGCATCCGTAAGAATCCGCCCTATGAGTTGGCCTTCAACGCCCGCATCCGACAGACGGAAGTTATGAGCGGAGGTGCGGAAACGCAAAAGATGGTGAAGCGCCTCAGAAATATGGCCTCGGAAGACAAGAATAAGGACTATCTGGACCAAATCTATTACGCAATGGGGAATATCCACCTTGCGCAACGCGACACGGCAAATGCCATTGCTGCTTACGAAAAGGGGCGCGAGAAATCTACGCGTAATGGCATTGAAAAGGGCATACTCGTGCTCCGCCTTGCCGAACTCTATTGGGAACAAGGGCGATATGACTTGGCACAAACCTGTTACGGCGAAGCCATTGGGTCATTACACAAAGAGCATGACAAATATGAAGAAGTGAAACGCCGTTCCACCGTGCTCGATGCCTTAGTGCCGTTCACCTCTGCCGTTCATCTGCAAGACAGTCTGCTTTACCTCTCCGTCGCTCCCGAAAAGGTGCGCAACGAAGCCATTGACCGCGTCATTGAAGCGTTAAAGAAAAAGGAGAAAGAGGAACGCGAACTCGCCGCCGACTCTGCCGCAAACGCACGTCTGCAAGAGAGCGGACAGACTCCCTCAGAGCAAGAGCGCCCCAAGCAACAAACGGGCGCAGATAAGTCATGGTATTTCTACAATACGACTGCCGTAACCCAGGGTAAGCAAACATTTAAGCGCACTTGGGGAAACCGAAAATTGGAAGACCATTGGCGCCGTAGCAACCGAACGGTTGTGGAGTTTACAGAGCATACCGATGGCGATGAAGAGGCAAGTGCGGACAGCATTGCGACAGACTCGCTTGCCACGGACTCAGTTGCAGGAGAAAAGGAACTTTCTGATGCCGAGGATCCGCATAAGCGCGCCTACTACATGGCACAAATCCCCTTCACTGAGGAACAAAAGGCGGCGGCTCACGCAATTATTCAGGAATCACTCTATGAAGCCGCCCTCATTGAGAAGGACCGCCTTGAGGATTTCCCACTTGCGGAGCGCACTTTCACCCGTCTCTACTCCGACTATCCCGAGTTTGAGAAAATGGAAGACGTGTATTACCAACTATTCCTGCTCTACTCACGATGGGGACGCACCGAGCGCGCAGCAGCATTCCGCGACTTGCTCGCTAATAACTATCCCGAAAGCGACATTACGAAACTCATCACAGCCCCCGACTTTGAATATCTCGCACGCTTCGGCAAGGAGGTGGAAGACTCCTTATACCGCGAAACCTATGTTGCTTACCGCAACCGAGATAACGCTACGGTCTGGGCAAATGAGGCCTATGCGAAAGCAAAATTCCCACAGGGCGCCAACCGTCCGAAATTTATCTTCGTAGATATCTTAAGTCGCATCGCAACTTCGCCCGTTGACACCCTCATTCAGGATTTGCGCCAACTCGTTAAGGATTATCCCGAAAGCGATGTGAGCGCGATGGCCGGAATGATGATTAACGGACTCGAAAGTGGGCGTACGATTGAAGGAGGTGCCTTAGACATTGGTTCGCTTTGGTCTATGCGCACCCAGCGTGCCGAAGAGCAGGCGGCAAATATCACCGAGGGACAACAACTCCTTGCCGACCGCGAAACACCCTTCTGTTTCCTCATTGCCTATCCCACAGACTCGCTTGATGCTAACCGTTTGTTGTACAACATTGCGCATTTCAACTTCACAGTCTTCTTATCGCGCAAATTAAGCATCACCCAGCAGCGCGGAAAAGCATTGACACAGTTCGTCATAGGCGGTTTCACATCCTACGAAGACGCACATGCCTACGCACAACGCATTACCCTCTCGCCGGAACTCACCCAGCAGTTGAAACATGCCCGAACGTTCCTCATTGCTGAGGCCAACCTCAACCTTTTAGGCACCATGTATAGTTATGATGACTATCAGCAGTTCTACGATGAAAACTTCCAACCCTTGGAACTCAATCCCGAATTACTGCCTAAGGAAGAAGAACCCCTCCAACGCTATGAAGACGAACTCACTCCCGAAGAACTGGAACGCTTAGAGCAAAAGCGCTCAAAGACAGAGGAAGAAGAGTATTCGGAAGACGACGGCGGAGAATGGTATTAAACAGAGGAATAAAAGAAACGGACACCCGCCATTTCAACCACCATAGAAAGAGGACGCACTCACACTGAAGGAATGCGTCCTCTTTATTTTTCAGCCTTAACACACAACTGTCCGCCCCCGATAACGAACTAATTACGCCTTGATTTTCAAGGTTTCAAAACACTATCTCTTTTAGCGCTCCGAATTAGAAACTTCCGACGCACAAAGTGAGACATGGTGCGCACAATAAGTAACTTTGTTTACAGAGTTAAAAACGTACTATTCCAACCATCAAATTTTCAAATTATAGACTGAGGTTTCACGACCACTATGAGGGAATGATTCACAAGTGTTACACCCCAAAATTTAGCGAGTCGAAATATCAAACTGAGCACATTTTACGGGATTCTACGACTTGTCCACCAATATTTTACTCAGTGTTAATATCTTTTGACATAAAAACTTTGCCCCATTCATAGATTTATTCGTATTTTTGCAGAGATTAAAGGGTGGTCCGTTTGGGAGCACTCTAAAAAACATGCACAACAAATAAAACTCTATACTCCAATGAACAAGAAAATTTATTCTCTTGCGATGATGGCGCTTCTTGCTTTTGGTGGCGCTACTCCCCTCGTAGCTCAAGAAACAACTGATGCAGCTGCAGAAGAAGCAGTTGCTCAGCCTGAAAAGCACCAGGGACTTCAGTTTAATGTGCCTGAACTCGACCCCAAACACAAAGAAGTTTGTGACGAGTACATGAACATGATGTTCACTGAACCTGAAAAGGCAAACCGTACGTTCCAGAGTTTGCTCCGTAGAATACAGCGTAAGCCCGAAGCGCTCGTTGCTGTAGGTCACTACTTTGTTACGAACAGTACTGCAGACATTAGTTACTACGGTCCTGCTAAGATGTGTTCGGACAAGGTTTATGAAACACCCGCTGCTACTGAAGAATACGTTCTTATGTTCTGTATGGAAACAGCAATGTTGGGTCGTGACTACGGTAACGCAGGTCGTTTCTGCGACGTGCTTCTTAGCCAAAACGAAGCAAACATCGAAGCGCTCAAGTTAAAGGCTCGTATCTACAAGAGTCAGAACCAACTCGTTGCGATTGAAGCTCTCGAAGCAATCAAGAAGTACGAACCCTCTTACTATCAGGCAGACAAGGAACTCGGTGACATCCACTACGAATTTGCTGAAAAGTCAGAAGGCGCACAAATCATCGCCGACTTGAAGAATGCCAACACATTCTACAAGGATTACTTTGCAAAGGCACCCCAAACCAAGGATGGCCTCGAATATCGTGCTGCTACACGTTATTGCTACTCGCTCTTCACAGTGCAAATGTCAATGCAAAAGGACAATCCTGAAAAGGCTGAACTCATCAAGGAATGTCAGCGCATCAGTCAGCTTGCGCTCGACCTCAAGCTCGCTCCCGACACAAATCGTGAAAAGGTGCTCAAGGGTTATCAGTTCTTCTGTGACGTAGATGCTGAAAATATCGACCAAGCAATGATGTCTTCATCATACGTTGCTAACATGGAATATCCCGATAGTCTCTACACTTACATGGACTATCTCTATGCAGCAAAATATGAAGAAAGTCTTGACAATAAGGTAGGCGCTATTGATTACTACAAGAAGGGTCTTGCTATTGACTCTACAAAGGCTGTAGGTTTCAAGACAGTTGCAGACCTCTATCGTCAAGTTGGTCAAGCCGCTCAGGGTATTGAATACTACGAAAAGTATTTGAAACTCATCGGTAAGGAAAAGAGCCTCGGTGATGACCTTGGTCTTGCAAACCTTTACTTGGCTGCAAGTAACAAATGCGATAGCACACAGCTCGAACTCCGTGACCAGTACAAGAATGCGGCAGACGCAATTTACGAAAATATTGCGAACGAAATGTCTGCGCCTGAAAATGCAGGCAAGTACGACGCTGGTCTCTTCTATATGCCTTGGTTCTATCGCGCTCAGCTTTGGATTACTGACCCTCAGGCAGCTGAAGAAAAGCCTAAGATGTACTATGAAAAGGCACTCGAACTTATTGGCGAAAATCCCAAGCTCAATCGTCAGAAGGAAATTTGTGCGCAATACTTGATGATTTACTACTTCAAGAACAACAATGACGATGAATGTTTGAAGTATCTTGAAACTGTAATCATCCTTAATCCTAACAACCGCGTAGCAAATCAGATTATGCAATTCTTGATGTAATCAAGTTCATGCACTGAAGGTAATACATGTAACGGGTAGGCAAACTATTGAAACGTTTGCCTACCCGTTTTGTTTGTATCCCCCGCCACCATTTATATATATAAAGGAGAGGAATGCAAAATCTAGTATTTTGAATCCGAGAAGGAGGCGTTTAACAAACTCGCTCTGTGCGTTTTGACACTCCGACTTACACAAATGCAACCTATCTACAAGGAATATAGAGGAATTTCCAAAAAATACGCGCAATCGTAAGGCGCTTCAAAAGAAATTAACGTAATTTTGCAAAAGAAATATTCACCACTTAATCTTATATTAATCCATGGAATGGTTAGTTAACATTCTTACGAACTTGACTTCGGGCACTTACATTGCTCACTTGGTCATCGCCTACGCACTCGCAATCTCCTTGGGTGTGAAATTGGGCAAAATTAAGTTTGGCGGCATCGCCTTGGGTGTAACATTCGTGCTCTTCGTAGGCATCCTCGTAGGTCACATCAGCAACACCTATTTCGGCATTGACTACAAAGCCGCAACAGGCGACACTATGGCCGGAACTCCTCAGATTATCAAGTTTGTAATGGAGTTAGGGTTGATTCTCTTCGTATATTGCATTGGTTTGCAAGTTGGTCCGAGTTTCTTCGCTACCTTTAAATCGGGCGGTTTAAAGATGAACATGCTCGCAGTTGGCATCGTTACGCTCAATATTGCGATGGTATTCGCACTCTATTTCTTGTTCTTCAACAATGGTGAGATTACCGACTTCCCCATGCTCGTGGGTGTACTCTTCGGTGCCGTAACTAACACTCCTGGTCTTGGTGCTGCGACGACTACTGTTAACACATTGGCAGCAGAACAAAGTTGGAGCGTAATTCCTGATATTGCCAGTGGTTATGCTTGCGCTTATCCTCTTGGTGTAGTAGGTATTATTCTTGCAACAATCGCTATCCGCTACATCTGTAAGATTGACCTTAACAAGGAACGCGAACAACTTCGTAAGGAAGTGGAAAGCAATCCTCACGCTACACCCAAACACCTCGTGCTCAAGGTGACAAACTATGCCGTAATCAACAAGACGTTGGAAGAACTCCGCAACTTCTTGAACCGTGAATTCATCGTGTCAAGAATCATTAAGGGCGAAGAGTTGATTATTCCCAACCGCGAAACAAAGTTGGAAATTGGAGACGAAATCCACCTCGTTTGTACTGAAACAGAAGCTCAAGCAATGACAGAACTTATGGGTGAAGCCGTTGAAGGTAAGACTTGGAATGCTGACACAGATAAGAGAAATTACGTTTCTCGCCGTCTTATTGTTACGAAGGAAACAATGAATGGTAAGACATTCGGTCAGCTTCACTTCTCATCAGTATATGGTGTGAACGTAACACGCGTAACTCGTAACGGCATGGACCTCTTTGCGAACCGCAACTTGCGCCTTCAGGTGGGTGACCGCCTCTTGGTTACAGGTTCTGAAGAAAACGTAGAACGCCTTTCTCGTGTAGTTGGTGCAAACGTTAAACATCTTGACCATCCTAACGTAGGAGCCATCTTCTTCGGTATTATGGCGGGTATCATTCTCGGTCAGATGCCTATTCCTCTCCCAGGTATTGACGTTCCTGTGAAATTGGGATACGCTGGTGGTCCTCTTATCGTTGCGATTCTCGTAGGTGCTTTTGGTTATCGTTATAAGATTGCGTCATACATGACTACCTCTGCCAACCTTATGCTCCGCGAAGTAGGTCTTATTCTCTTCCTCGCCAGCGTAGGTCTTCAAGCAGGTGCAACTTTCTGGCAAACAATCGTTGCTGGTGGTTACAATTATGTTTGGGCAGGTTTCTTAATCACAACTGTACCTATCTTGATTATCGGTCTTATCGGTCGCCTCAAGATGAAGTTAAACTACTTCACATTGATGGGTCTTATCGCCGGTTCTAACACAGACCCCCCTGCACTCGCATTTGCAAACCAAACGGCTGTAGGCAGTGATGCTCCCGCCGTAGGTTATTCTACAGTTTACCCCCTCACAATGTTCTTGCGTATTCTTACTGCGCAGCTCGTGTTGCTCTTCTTCATGGGATAAACATAACGACTTATTAATGATTGCTGTCCGGAAACGGCTCTCAGAAATGAGAGAGATACTTCCGGATGGCAATCTTTTTTTGTACCCTTACTCAAAGAACCCCCATTATTTTTTACTTACAAATAACAGTTTGGTCAACAAAAAAAACTAAATTTGTAGTCTCTATAGATTGGATAGCATCTATAGTTACGATAATCACTATTACCTCAACTTCCTAACCTCACTCCCTATGAAACAATACTTAGACCTTCTCCGCAGAATCAAGGAAGAAGGTGTCATAAAGACAGATAGAACCGGCACTGGCACACAGTCCGTGTTTGGTCACCAAATGCGCTTCAACTTAGCCGATGGGTTCCCCTTGGTTACGACAAAAAAGTGTCACCTCAAGTCTATCATCTACGAACTCCTCTGGTTCTTAAAGGGCGATACCAATGTAAAGTACCTCCAAGAGAATGGTGTGCGCATCTGGAACGAATGGGCAGACGAGAATGGCGACCTTGGGCATGTTTATGGGTATCAGTGGCGCTCATGGCCCGATTACAAAGGCGGACATATTGACCAGATCTCTCAGGTTATCGAACAAATCAAAAACAATCCCAATTCGCGTCGCCTCCTTGTCTCTGCGTGGAACGTAGCAGAGGTTGATGAAATGGCACTTCCCCCTTGCCACCTCCTCTTCCAGTTCTACGTGGCCGACGGTCGCCTTTCGTTGCAACTCTATCAGCGTTCGGCCGACTGCTTCCTCGGAGTGCCGTTCAACATCGCCTCTTACTCGCTCCTCCTTCTCATGGTGGCACAAGTTTGTGGCTTAGAACCCGGTGAATTTGTCCATACGACGGGCGACACTCACCTTTATTTGAACCACATGGAGCAGACAGATTTACAACTTTCGCGAGAACCGCGTCCGCTTCCTACGATGCGTCTCAACCCTGACGTGAAAAATATCTTCGACTTTAAATACGAAGATTTTGAACTCCTCAATTACGACCCACACCCACACATTAAGGGCATCGTAGCGGTATAAAGGGAAAGAAGAAATGAGCAAAGGAGAAATGAGAAAGTCCATTCGGACTAATATGTACCTCATATCCCCTTTCGCCTTCCTCTTCACCCTATACTATAATATCACTCCGCACGGTCTTCCTTATTTCTTCTTTTTTCTTTCTCATTTTCCCATGCTCCCCGAAGCCTTTCTCCAACAAATGAGTGCGTTGCTCGGCGCTGAAGAAGCCCAACGCTTTTGCAAGGTTCTGACAGAATCAGAACCACCTACGAGTGTGCGCCTCAACAATCGGAAACTGGGAGCAGAACCGTTGGAACAACTTAGCGAGAATTACGATTGCGACGTTCCTTGGTGCACTACGGGAAAATACCTTAAGGAACGCCCCTCTTTTACCCTCGACCCTGCGCTCCATGCTGGGGCTTACTACGTACAGGAAGCCGCTTCCATGTTTATCGAACAGGCTTACCGCAAAATCAGTGCCGATTTTACGCCCGAACGTCTGTTAGACCTCTGCGCAGCTCCCGGTGGGAAGAGCACACTTTGGAGAAGTCTACTCCCCGATGGCGCACTCCTCGTTGCCAACGAACCTATGCGACAACGTGCTGAGATATTGGCAGAAAACTTAACCAAATGGGGACATCCCAATGTTATTGTCACCAACGCCTATCCCAATGAATTCAGCGGGTGTTGCGGTATGTTCGACGTAATTGCCACCGACGTTCCCTGCTCTGGCGAAGGCATGTTCCGCAAAGACGAAGGCGCCGTTACGGAGTGGTCACCCGCCAACGTCGTTTCTTGTGCCGACCGCCAATGGAGTATTCTTTGCGACATTTGGCCTTGCTTGCGCACGGGAGGGTATCTTGTATATAGCACGTGTACTTACAACCGCCTTGAAAACGAAGAGATGGTGGTGCGCATCTGTAAAGAACTCGGGGCAGAGATTGTACCGCTTGACGTAAAATCGGAGTGGAACGTGCATAC
The DNA here is from genome assembly GCA_937877685.1 of uncultured Prevotella sp. Taxonomy (GTDB): domain Bacteria; phylum Bacteroidota; class Bacteroidia; order Bacteroidales; family Bacteroidaceae; genus Alloprevotella. The sequence continues at coordinate 458 of CALFGU010000258.1, read as the reverse complement.
TTTAGACACGCCTGAAAATCTATCCGAAGCATCGGTACTCAACAATGGCATGTACCACTTCTTCCACCACCTGACGCGTGGTGAAGGACTCTTCCTCTGCCTCATGCGTAAGACGGCAGAAACTCCTGAGCCTCGAGTGAAGAAAGAGAAGAAGGCAAAGGGCGCAAAACCTCAAGTGCCCGCAGGAGCAAGTACGGTAGCAAAATGGCTCTCAGATGCGGAAACGTATAAAATCCTTTCTACGGGCGAAGCCGAACTCTCTGCCATCCGTCAATCTCATGCCGACGTTGCACAGCGCCTCATGACCACGGTCAAGTGCCTCAAAGTGGGCGTAGCTTTGGCGGAAGAGAAAGGCAAGAAGTATGCCCCTGCTCACGATCTCGCTCTTGCGCTCAACCGCAATACGGATGCGTTCCCCACTTGCGAAGTTGATTTAGACACAGCCCTTACCTATCTGC
>CALFGU010000257.1 GCA_937877685.1 uncultured Prevotella sp. | reverse complement strand
CACCGTAAAGCGCAACACGACGATAGTCACCGATGATACGGCCACGGCCATAAGCGTCGGGCAAACCTGTAATTACGTGAGAGTGACGCGCTGCGCGGATGTCAGCAGTATAAGCCGAGAACACACCTTCGTTGTGTGTCTTGCGGTAACGCGTAAAGATGTGCTTTGTTTCGGGATCGAGTTCGTAGCCATACGCTTTAAGAGCGCTTTCTACCATACGGATACCACCCTTAGGGAAGATACCGCGCTTCAAAGGCGCATCTGTTTGGAGACCTACGATAACTTCGTTTTCCTTGTCGATATAACCAGCACCGTAAGTGTCAATGCTCTGGGGCAACTTGGTTTCTGCGTCGTAAACACCCTTTTCGCGTTCCACCTTAAACATTTCGCTGAGCTGCGCCCAGATTTTGAGTGTACGCTCTGTGGGGCCTGCGAGGAAGCTTTCGTCGCCTTCGTAGGGAGTATAGTTGTGCTGAATGAAATCACGCACATTGATTTCGCGCTTCCAGATGAAGCCGTCGAATGAATCTACACAATTAGATAATTTCATAAATTTAAAATATTAAAGTTAGTAATTTTTTCAGTCCTAATACCATATGCAAAAATACGGAATTTATTACTCATTAGCACAGAATATCTTAATAACAATTAACTTTTGGTCTTTTTTTTTTCGATTCAGGGGGTAAATAGCAATTGGACTTGCTATTTTTAGGTGGAAATGAGAAATAGAGAGCAGAAAATGAACAATGAAAAAAGGAGGAATGAGAAAGGATAACCGCCATGTGGAACTCCTCTACGGGGGGTGAGGATTGTCCGAATGGGAACGAGTATTTTCTGTTTTCTTTCTCCTTTCTCCTTTCCGCTTTAGTCTCTTCTTCCAAGGAAAATCATTACATAATAAACGAGCGTTGCCAATGAACCGAGTGCGGCTGCCACATAAGTGTAGGCGGCACTGTGAAGTGCATCTACTGCCATGCCATGGTCGCGCTGTGTTGTCACTCCTGCGCGTTGCAACCATGCTGTTGCGCGGCGGCTTGCGTCAACCTCAACGGGGAGGGTCACGAAGGAGAACAACGTGGTGCTGGCAAAGAGGATGATACCCAAAAGTAAGAGCGAGGGGAACACTTCCACCAAGAGAATACCAGCAAGCAGAATCCATTGCACCCAACCGCTGGCAAAACTAACTACTGGCACGAGCGCCGAACGCAGACGTAAGGGACCATACTGCACAGCGTGTTGCACGGCATGCCCACATTCGTGAGCGGCAACGGCAGCTGCTGCCACGCTACGCTCGTTATATACAGATTCCGAGAGATTTACGGTGTGCGTAGTGGGATTGTAGTGGTCGGTTAACTGACCTGGTGTGCTCACAACCTGAACGTCGTAAATGCCGTGGTCACGAAGCATTTTTTCTGCCACCTCACGCCCCGTCATATATCCAGAAAGGGGCACTTTGGAATACTTCTTAAACTTGCTTTGAAGGTTTTGTTGCACCAAAAAACTGATTAAGGCGACCGCGCCAAATAGCAATAAATACATCATAGAGTTAAATTTTTAGACTTTACTCTTTATAGTAGCACATTCCGTGCCAAAATGCTTGAAACTACTGCTCTTAAGCTGTTTTTTAAGAATATTTAAGTTTTCAGAATCCCATTTAGGGCGGTTAAATAGTCGCTTCGGGTGTCCACAAATAGTGATTCTCACCCCTCAATGAGGCATGCCGATTATAATTACAGACTTACGAAAAACAAAAATACTTTTTCGGCGCCGAAAGTTACTAATTGTGCGCCGAAAGAGTAATATCGGAAAGCCTCTTCTTAATGTGCTGTAAATGAGGACTGCTTCTTCGGATCTTTAATGCATAAAAAACGTGGAGAGCATTCTTTCGAACGATCTCCACGTGCTATGTGTTTACGCCATCAAAGTGATGGTCGCGTTACTTACTTCTTAAGTTGTTCGTTAACCGCAGCGAGTTTGTCGTTGAGGAGAACGAGGTCTGCCTTCAAGCGTTCCACCTTCTTGAGAAGGTCTTCTACGAGTGAGTTACCCGACTTTGATTTTGAACTGAAGAAAGTGAGGTTTGTTTCGTAGTTTTGGATTTCGCTCTTCTTGAGTTCGATGTCGCGCTGCAAGCGTTGGCGTTCGCGTGAAAGGTCGTTGCCGCCCTTGTCTGCCACACTCTTCTTGAAGTTTTCAAGGTTGCGCTTTCCTGCTGTAGCATGGAATCCGTCGTAAAGCTTGTCACACACTTCGCGATAGTGCTTAAACACCTTGTCCTTCTTGCGGAAGGGCACATGACCTACACTATTCCATTCTGCTTGGAGGTCCTTGACTGCCTGAATGTCAGTTGAACCTGCTGCAAGGAGAGCTTCGAGTTTTTCAATGATAGCGTTTTTCTTCGCAAGGTTATCGTTTTCTTCCTGACGCACACTTACGTTAGACTTGCTCTTCTGTTCGAAGAAATAGTTGCACGCATCGTTGAAGCGCTTCCAGATAACTTCTGAACTCTTGTGAGGAGCAGGACCGATGGTCTTCCATTCCTTCTGAAGTTCTACGAAGATGTTGGTGGTCTTCGCCCAATCAGTGTCGTCCTTAAGGGCTTCAGCCTTTTCGCAAAGAGCTGTCTTTGCGGCGAGGTTACTTGCGTAAGAATCGCGAACGCCACGGAAGTGCTCGGTCTTTGCTTGGAAGAAGCGGTCGCAGGCAGTGCGGAAGCGCTCAAAGATTTGGCTGTTAATCTTCTTGGGAGTAAAGCCGATGGTCTTCCATTCATTTTGAAGGGCAATGACTTCCTTAGTCAAGTCTTCCCATTCGTTGAACGACGCGATGGCACTTGCGTTGATAGCTTCCACACGTTCGCAAAGTTCAGTCTTACGTGTGAGGTTGGCTTCCTCTTGTGCCTTGAGGTCTTCGAAATGTGTTTGGTGGCGCTTGTTGATTGCGGTTGAGGCATCCTTAAAGCGTGTCCAAATTTGTTCGCGGAGGTCGCGTTCTACGGGACCTGTTTCGCGGAAGTCCTGATGGAGCTTTTGGAGTTGGTGGAAGGCGCTGATAACGTCCTCAAGTTCGATGAGCTTTTCAGCAGCTTCGCAAAGCGCAGTCTTGATTTCAAGGTTTTTCTTGAAATCGTAGGCGCGCATTTCGTGGTTCATGCGGAGCAAGTCGTAATACTGTTCAACGTAGAGTTGATAGTTTTTCCAGAGTTCGGTAGCGCGTTCTGCGGGTACGGTTTTTACGTCCTTCCAATCCGATTGAAGGTTCTTGAATTCCTCATAGTGCTTGTCGGCATCCTCGGGTGAAGCTACGAGCTCCTTAATGCGCTCGATGATAGCGAGTTTCTTCGCAAGGTTGTTCTGCTTTTCAGCTTCGAGAGCCTCAGCTGCGCGCTGGCGTGCGTCCTTAATAATGTTGAGTTGCACTTTAAGTTCCGCCTCACTATTGTCGGGGGCGGGCATGAAGTCCTCGGGGAGTCCTCCATTCTTGATATATTCCTCGCGGGCAGCCGCAGCTTCCGCGTTGTGAATCTTGTAATAAATCTGCTTTAGCAAATCGATTTCCGCACGTTCGGCATTGCTGGCGTCAAGTGCGATTTCCTTGAGGCGGGCAATGACTTCCTGCTTCGTAGCAGGTTGTGCCTTCTTCGTTTCCTTCTCGGCTGCAGGAGCCTCTACTTCTTCAACTGTTGCAGGTGCAACTTCAACTTCTGCCACTGGGGCAACATCCTGTACTTCTACTTCAGGATTCAAGATTTCTTCCATAATTGTTAAATATGGGTTTGATGAGCAATTAGAGTTTTCTTAATGAAACTCGGAACAATGAGCGACTGGCGCTCCACACACTAATAAATTTGCGCACACATGGCGCTAATGAACCGCAAATAAAGTTATTTAATTTGGGTTGGCAAAATAAATTTTAACTTATTTTCTAAATGAGTAGATTTTAAAGCATAAAGGGGTGGCAGAATCCGAACTTCTGAGGTGCAAAACTGGGATGCTGAAAACTGAGTCAGATACGCTAAAAACTAAGTCGGACTTTGTTCAAATTATATCTCAAATAAAATGAACTAAGTCCGACTTAATTTTTGCTACATGGGAAAGGGAAACAACAACATCCCTTTTTCAGTTACGGAAACGTGATATTACTTCACCACTTTCTTACCGCCAATGATATAAATGCCTTTCTGCGCCACCTTTACGCGACGTCCGCTGAGGTCATAGATAGCATTATCTGCGGGAGTGAGGGTGGGGAGGTTGTCAATGCCAGTTACGTCTTCGTAGATGACCTTCACCGTTGCGTGAGCGCCAACCTGCTTCATCGCTTCGGCATTTTCAATGGTCTTCACGGCATGTCCGTTTACTTCGGGGAGAACGAGCGTTACGCTTTCGCCTGCCTTTACCAACTTAGCCTGAGCGGGTGAAACGGCGGTGCCTTCTGCGTTGACAAATTCAACGGTTACGGTGAAGTAAGGCTGAACGTAGTATTCAAAGAACTTGTAGGGGTGACCATAAGTGTGCCAACCCGTGAAACCATCTGCCACACCGTCCCAATACTGTGAGTTTGTACCCATAACCTTCCAGGTTTCGCCGTCAGCGTTCAGCGTGAAGGTGAATGTATCTCCCTTGTCCGAAAGAATGATTTGGCCACTCTGCGTCAACTTAGGAATGTAAAGACCCGTATATTCGTTCTTCACCTTAAACTTCTTACCACTGCCTTCAAAAGTCCAGGTGTAGTAAGGCGTTTGATCCTCTGCCGCATTCGCACGAACCACACGGAGGTTAGAGGGTGCTACATTGCGGAAACCAATACGCTCAGTGGCGTTGGGAGATGTGTCATAAATGAGGTAAGAACGGCCATTCTCCAACTTATTTACCGTCTTGCCCACACTCTTTACGCCACTCCACGCATCAGTTGAGTAAGTGTGAACAACGAGTGTGTCAGAAGTGGGTGTGAGTCTATGGCTGTCGAGTGAAGAAGAGACATACGTGAAATACGTATGTTCTTCGGGCGTCAAATCTACCGCATCGCCCACGGCGCAAGGCACGTTCATCTTGCTGATTATGCCTCCGTAGGTGTCAACAGCAAGAAGCGTCACGCTATAACACTCGCGCTTGTAAATATATACGTCGCGTTCAGCGTCGTAACGCACATACATGTGATTTAAAATTCCAGGAATCATAGAGGTAGCGTCTTCCTGGTTCACAGGTAAACTACAAGTGAAAGTGCCCAAGGCATTGCCCTGCTCATCTTCGCAAGTGTAGGTCACAACCTTCACTTCCTCAATCTTCCAAGCCGCTCCCTGCGGACGGATAGCAAGTCCAGTGCCGTTGTCAGGGTTACCCGCACTAATTGCTCCGGCATAAGCAGGAGACGTTGTGCTTACGGGATAGAAGTTCTTACCTCCCGCCATAAGGGTAAAGTCGCCCTCGGGATTGATAGAGATAACGATGTCAGTAGCTGCCGTTCCGATGCCTACGATATGCCCAATGCGTGACGTAGCACTACTTGCAGGCGCCGCGATGTAGCGATTGGTGCCTACGTTCTTGAGACGTACGGTCTGCGTAGAGTCAGCATTGATGACCGATTTGGTAACCTCCCACGCGTCATTCGCCCATGGGTGTTCGGCATAGGTGAGTGTGGTTGCCTTTTTGTTGTCTGCGATAGAAAGACCCTCTTTCACGGCGTTGCGGAAGGCGTATGTGCTGCCTTCTTTCAACCATTCGAAGCCCTGAAGCTCGGGCGCTTCGTCGAGTTCGAAGAGTGGTTGGAATTCCCAGTGACCACCGGCGCCGTCTGCCGCGTTATTCCAAAGGTTTACTGCCATACCCTGACCCGCCATTGAGGCATTGAGGTACCAGCCACTGATATTTTCGCTACGCACCGTGTAATAATAATTGGCACCTGAGGGACCGTAACCACCATCACCGATTACGAAGGCATAGTGCTTCACTGTCGCGTCATAGTTCCAGCGACCCGTGTTGTTTTGTGCCGTAGGTGTGGGATTGATAGAACCTTCGGGTTGCGCCTTACAAACAAGGGCGTAACGATCGGGGTGAGCGTCGCTCTGCTCAAAGCACCACTGCTGATAATCATAGTTAGCGTCGCCTTCAGAAGCCTTTGTGTTGGTCCAAATACGACCTGCGGCAGCATTCTTTCCGCTATGCTCAGCAACAAGAGGCGAAGTTTCAGAAAGGAGTTCCCAACAACGACCGCTACGAGCGTCAGTTGCTTTCGTCACAATGCGATACCAATAGGTTTCTTCGGCAGTAGAAGTCTTGGGCATTACTTTGCCGTCGCCTTCTCCCTCTGCTTCTTTATCTACATAGTGCTTGCCATACTCATAACCGTTATAGTCGAGCATCTTTGTGTCAGCGTTGAAGCGCTTCTTGAAATCTGCAAAATTCTTGTCCTTTTGTTGTGTCCAACCAGCTTCAGCAACGGCGAGCAAACGGGGAAGTGCGAGGTATTCCATGTATTCGCGGTTCGCCACATGCTCAGTCCAGAATGTGCCTTGCACACCTGTGTAATACTTCAACAAAGATGAAGAGATGTTGCTGGGAACGGGTACATAATTATATACGGTCTCAAGGTTGTCAGTACCATAACCAGCGCCCGTAGGTTCACCAGTTGACCACTGCTTGCGGTTGATGTAATACCCATTGCTGTATTCGGTCACGACATTGGGGAGTCCCATTTCAGCAGCCTTTTTTGCACTCGCCTGACAGGGAGTCCAGCAATACACCGTAGCACCCGTTTCGCGCATTAAGTCGAGATCGGCACCACCTGCAGTGATAGATTCGTTCCACATTGCCATCTTCTTGCCCTTAGAAGCGAGGAATTCACCAATCTCCTTGATGAAGTGAGACTGGAGCTGGCGATAACTTGTCAAACCCAACTCACGGTAGCGCTCCTGACAGAGTGCGTTGCCTTCCCATGCCGAAGTGGGGCATTCGTCTCCACCAATGTGAATTTGGTTATAGGGGAAGAGTTCGCAGAGTTCCTCCAAGATGTTCTTGGCAAACTGAACAGCCTCGGGATTTGCCACATTGAGCACGTCGTTTGAGATACCGCCAGTTACCCAAAGCGCATGCGCGCCCTCAGGCCAGCAACTGTACTCAGGATATGCCGTCATGGCCGCCACGAAGTGACCAGGCATGTCGATTTCAGGGATAATTTCGATGTGGCGTTCCTTAGCGTAAGCCACAACATCCTTGATTTCTTCCTGCGTATAGAAGTAAGGACCGTAGGTTTCGTTAGTCCAGTAGTCGCCATAGTTCATATCTACCGTCCATGAGTTTGCACGAGTCGCGCCAACGGTAGTCAATTTGGGGTAACGCTTGATTTCTACGCGCCAACCCTGGTCGTCGGTCAAGTGCCAGTGGAAGCGGTTCATCTTATAGACAGCCATGATGTCGATCATGCGCTTTACTTCTTCTACAGTAAAGAAGTGGCGCGCCACGTCGAGCATGAAACCGCGGTAACCGAAACGTGGTTCGTCGCTAATGTTGACGATGGGAAGGGCATAGTTTGTTACGGTTTCATCCGTCACTCCTGCCATCACGTTGGCGGGAAGAATTTTCTTCAATGTCTGAAAGGCGTAGTAGAAACCCGCACTTGTTTCGGCCTCTACTCTCACACCGTCTTCCTTAATAATGAGTTTGTAACCCTCGGGGTCGAGAGCAGTGGTGGGGAGTTTCATTTGGATGAGCGCCGAAGCATCATCGGTTGCCGTAGCATTAAGGGGTGTCGCCAAATTGATGGCGTTCACAAACTTAGTGGCTTCGGTGGCCAAACTGTCGGGAAGGTTGGCAGTGTTTACCACAAAACCTTCGGGGAGTGGGAGTTCGCCCGCCGATGTTGTCATCAACTTCGCTTTGGGCGTAAGATTGACGAAAGGAGTTTGCGCAACCAAAGGCATGAGTGCCATGAAGCCGCAAACTACAGTAAGTAATGTTTTTTTCATAGTAAAATATGAATTTGAATAATAGATTTTTCGGTGTGAAAAATAGGGAAAATCAAGGGTACGTAAGACCTTGGAAAAACAAAATTTGAAGCACGCCAAACGCAAATACTAAAAGTGCGTCCGAAGTTACTAAGAATTTGTCCGAAGTTACTAAGAATTTTCCCAATTTGAGGTTTTGTTTGGGGAGTGTAACGTCTCCTTTATTTAAGGAGTGTCTGGAAGGTCCTTCCATTCCTTATAGGGGTACACACGTAGGCAAGAATTGTAATAGCGTCGGTCGCCCGTCACCTCCTGTCCGAGAAAGTCGGGGCGCTCAAAGGCTTCGTTCTCGTCGTTCAACTCAATTTCGGCCATAATCAACCCTTCGTTTTCATCAAAAAACTCATCCACCTCAATGATGTGCTTTCCCGCAGGCACGAGCCAGCGTTCCTTGTTAATCACTCCAGGTTCGCAAAGGCGGAGTAGCGAAAGGGCTTCGTCAAAGGTAATCTCCTTCTCAAATTCATAACGCGAAAGTCCGCCATTCAGTGACGGTCCCTTAATGGTGAGAAATCCCTGCTTGTTGCGAAGTCGCACACGCACGGTTCTGCCTTTCTGACTGCTGATATACCCTTGAATGATGCGCGAATGCTCTGTTGCAAGGTGTTTAAATTCTCCAGTGACAAGGAATTTACGTTCTATTTCGAGTGCCATTGTTTTGAACGGTGAACGATTAAAGGTTAACGGGGAGGGGGGATTGAAAGAGTCTTTGGGTAAAATCTTGATGACTCGTTCCTATTACAGGTAAACGTGGAAGAACTTCGGTTTGTAAAACAATAAAAGGGAGTATAGCAACCACCGAAATGGCTGCTATCTCCCTTTAAGTGTTCGTTAGGCAAACACGGATGTGATTTTAAAGCAAACTAGCCGTAGCAAGTCCTAAAATACTGAGGGCTACCAACACAGCAATCACTCCGAAAAGCACTCTCATGGCTTTCTTTTCTTCCTTAGCCTGGCGTGCTGCCTTCTTTGCTTGATGATGTTTTGACATAGTGTTATGAGGTTTAAAGTTTTTAGGTTTATAGGTTATGAGGTTGTGAGGTTCTAAGGTGTAAAAGTTTTTTGGTCGTGAGGATAATCCGAAGAGCAGTTGTACTCTGTACTCTGTTCGTTGTACTCTATAGAATTATTCTACTCCAGTGCCACCTTCATCCATAAGGTATGCTTTGATGAATCCGTCAATCTTACCGTCCATCACGCCACCCACGTCACTGGTTTGATAACCTGTGCGATGGTCTTTCACGCGGCGGTCATCGAAGACATAACTACGGATTTGACTGCCCCACTCAATCTTCTTCTTACCCGCTTCAATCTTTGCCTGCGCCGCCTTACGCTTTTGCAGGGCGCGGTCGTAGAGTTGTGAGCGCAAGAGTCGCATGGCGTTCTCACGGTTCTCGAGTTGCTTACGACTCTCTGTGTTTTCAATGAGGATTTCTTCCTCTTCGCCCGTGTCAGGGTCCTGATATTGGTAGCGGAGTCGCACCCCTGTTTCCACCTTATTGACATTCTGACCACCAGCTCCGCCAGAGCGGAAAGTATCCCAGCTTATGCGGGCAGGATCTACGTAAACCTCGATAGAGTCATCCACAAGGGGTGTGACGAATACCGAAGCGAAACTCGTCATGCGCTTGCCCTGAGCGTTGTAAGGACTAACGCGGACAAGGCGGTGGACACCGTTTTCGCTCTTCAAGTAACCATAGGCAGAGTCACCCTCAATTTCCATTGTAACCGTCTTAATGCCGGCTTCATCACCGTCTTGAAGGTTTACGATAGTGACTTTATACCCATTGGCTTCGGCATAGCGCATGTACATACGCATTAACATGGATGCCCAGTCCTGACTTTCGGTGCCACCTGCGCCAGAGTTAATTTTCAATACGCAATCCATCGGGTCTTCTTCCTGACGGAGCATGTTGCGGAGTTCTAATTCTTCCAACGCACGGAGAGTGTTGGCGTAGGCTTCGTCAACTTCTTCTTCCGTAACCATTTCTTCTTTGTAGAAATCGAAAGCAAGGGCGAGTTCATCGGCAAGAGTTTTTACCTCGCGGTAACCCTTAATCCACTTTTCCAATCCCTTTACCTTCTTCATCTGCTCCTCGGCGCGCTTAGCGTCATCCCAAAATCCGGGATCCTGAGTGCGGAGCAATTCTTCCTCGTGCTCAATAATTTTGGCGTCAATATCGAGGTAGCGATTGAGCGCCTCTACGCGCTCTGTTGCTTCTTTTAATTGTTCAATCGTTATCATAAATTGCGGAGTCGCGCTTTAGGGGGTGGGTGTAAGTTGGTGTGGGTGGTATCTTACACCTTATTCTGCATACATGCCATCAATAATGTCGGCATACTTTTCGTAAACCACGCGACGCTTAATCTTCAATGTATTGGTGAGTTCGCCTGTCTCCATTGTGAAAGGTGTGGGCAAGAGGGTGAATCGCTTTACCTTTTCATAGGGAGCAAGGTCTTGTTGCAAGGCATCAATATTTTCCTGAATCATTTTTAGGATTTCGGGATGCTGACAGAGTTCTTCGTGAGTCTGACATGCTAACCCATTTTCCTCAGCATATTGGCGCAACAAGGCATAGTCGGGCACAATCAAGGCAGACACGAATTTGCGTTTGTCCGCAATGACTACGGCCTGAGTGTTATAGCGGTTAAGGACTAACTTTGATTCAATCATTTGTGGCGCAATGTACTTACCATTTGAGGTTTTGAATAAATCCTTAATGCGTTCGGTAAGATAAAGTTCGCCATCCTTCATATAACCTGCGTCTCCCGTGTGGAACCAACCGTCTTTGTCAATCGCAGCTGCCGTTTCCTCGGGCTTGTTATAGTAACCCGGAGTAATGGTCTTACCACGGAGGAGAATCTCATTATTTTCCCCAAACTTACATTCGAGTCCGTCAACCAAGCGTCCGACACTGCCCTTCGTGAAAGGTTTGCCGATAACGTCGCAAGAGACGGTGGCGGTAGATTCCGTGAGTCCGTAGCCCACAAGCATATTCAAACCCGCGGCATGTACGAATGTTTCCACTTCAGGAGAGACTGCCGCGCCCGCGGTGGGGAAGAAGTAGGCATTTTCTAAACCTAAGGTCTTGCGAAGTAAGTGAATGATGGTGCGATCATAGAACTTGTAGCGCATGCGAAGCAACCAAGGGATGGGCAAACACTTAGAAGTGTACTCCAACCAGCACTTAGAACCCACGGCAATAGCATTTTTGATGAGCATGCGCTGAATAAATGAGCCAGACTCCATCTTTTGGAGTACGCCTTGATACACCTTTTCCCAAAAGCGAGGAACAGAGCACATACAGTTTGGATGAACTTCCGTTAACGACTTCTGAATGTCGAGGGGGCGTAAGTTAATGGCCAACTTAAGTCCTTCTGCCAAACACCAGTAAGAGAAGGCGCGCTCAAAGACGTGAGCAAAGGGCAGGAAGTTAATCGCCGTATCGCCTTCGCGAATAGGAACGGCCTTTGAGTTTACGCGAAGGGCTTCTATGTACATTTCATGCGTGAGGATAACGCCCTTGCTCTGTCCTGTCGTGCCGCTGGTGTAAAGAATATTAGCGATGTCCTTTTCCGAAGCACTATTTTGGCGCACGATGCGTTCAGCGTCGAAGGTGGGGTCAGTCACGGCAAGGAATTCATCTAAGTAAACGGAGGTTGTATCACTTTCCGCACGCACCACCTTGGAGTCAAAAATGATAATCTTTTTCAGCGTGGGGCAAGAGTCGCCCAGCGCCATCATGGTGTCGTACTGCTGTTGTTCTCCAACAAAGACATAACGAATTTCTGCATCGTTAATCATGTAGGAAACTTGAGCAGCGCTACTTGTGGCAAAGAAAGGAATGGTTATCGCACGAATGGCGTACGCTCCGAAGTCAACAAACAAACATTCTGGTTTGTTTTGTGAAAATACACCTATACGTTCTTGCACTTCAACTCCATGAGCGAGCAACGTACGGCACATCAATACTTGCTTTTGGAGAAATGTGTTCCACGAAATGGGAATCCATTTGTCTAAGTCATAATCTCGGTAAGACATAACGCAAGTTTCGCCATACTTGGCGGCTTGTTCTTGAATGAGCGTGGCGAAGTGTGAATTGTTGAGCATAGGTAGTGGTGTAGGGGATAGTAACCCTACGGAATTGGGGTGTTTGAATCCCTTAAACAAGGGATATTTTGGACAAAGTTATAGGTTTTTCTGCATCTGAGGGTAGTTTGTTGCTGATTTTTTTTAACAATCCGAGCAAATTGACCAACTTTGCAGGGCATCAAACGGATTACAAAAACAGGAAAATGCCTTTCGGTATGCAACATCTCTTATCTTCTCTCATCAGTATCCCCGCCATTAGTCGCGAAGAGTCACAAAAGGCGGATGCACTTGAAAACTATCTTCGCAAACAGGGACTTCACCCTCAGCGTGAGGTGAATAATGTGTGGTGTGTGGGCAAGGAGAGCAACTATCGCATCATCGAGGACATTATCCGTGAGCTGGCCGACCTCTTCCCGTCGCCGTACATCAACATCGGTGGCGATGAGGTGGTGTTCGACTACTGGGCGCAATGCGATGAATGTCAGGCGCTCATGAAGAAGGAAGGCTACAAGGAAGTAGAAGAGCTTCACGGACATTTTGTGAGAAGAATGGAAAGCATCATTCACAAGCATGGCAAGGTGATGATGGGATGGGACGATATTCAAGA
>CALFGU010000256.1 GCA_937877685.1 uncultured Prevotella sp. | reverse complement strand
ACATTGACCTCGAAGCCTGCCTCATGCAGGAGCTTAACCTGTTCTGGTTCCAAGCCCAAATACCTTACATCCACATCAAGAGAATGCGTTTTCAGGATTTCGACCACTTCCGGATTGATTTCCTTCACGAGATACTGCTGGAGCGTTTCGAAGCACTCTGCGATGCTGTGAAGCACCCCTCGCGCATCTACACCACGCACAAAAATGCGGGTATCAAAGTAGCGCACGCGTCCCATATTCCAAGAGCAGGCAATAATATTATTGCCTTGTCGCGTCTTATGCTTGGTGGCTGTTTCACACTGGCGACGGTGAATTTCAAGTGTTCCGTTTTCGGTTATGTAACCGAGAACATCATCGCCCGGTACTACGCTGCAACACGCGGGGAAGGTGCAGTGTTGCAAGACTTCTTCGTCGAGCGCAAGAATCTTCTTTTTATTGAGTCCCTTAACAAATTCACGCGTTTCAAGAGTTGCAGCATTTTCAGCCTTAGCGCCCTGCACAGTTTCCTTGGGTTTGTTGAGGAACGTAAGCAACTTGCGCCAACCGTTGTTAGAGGTCTTGTCTGTCAAGCGGTCAATGGTTGCCTCAGAAAGTTCTACTTGCTTTTCTGAAACTGCCAAGAAGAGTTCGTCACGAGTGCGCATGCCATTTTGCTTACAGAGTTTCTCTACAATATTCGTATTGTAAGGAATGTCGTGCTGTTCCAAAAATTCCTTGAGCAGTTCTTCGCCCTTCGCCTCCTTCTCACGGCGCTCACGGCGCAGGATGGCTTGAATTTTTCCGCGTGCTTTTGCCGACGTTGCGAAGTTCAACCATTCGGGTTGTACATGCTGTGTCTTCGACGTAAGGATTTCAATCTGGTCGCCGCTCTTGAGTTGGTAACTCAAGGGTTCGAGTTTGTGGTTTACCTTAGCGCCGAAACAGTGACTGCCGAGGAACGAGTGGATGGAGAAGGCAAAGTCAAGCACTGTGCTACCCGAGGGCATCGTTTTGATTTCTCCCTT
>CALFGU010000255.1 GCA_937877685.1 uncultured Prevotella sp. | reverse complement strand
CTCTCCCCTTAAGATAGGGGGAGTACCGCCCTTGGGCGGGGAGGGGGTATGATGATTCTTCTTATATTGAGTCAACTGCTAGATTATTGTAAAAAAATATCCACGTCACCATTTTGTCGGTGACGTGGATATTTTTAGTATAGTGTTTCTAAGTTTAGCGGACGGGCATCATTTATGCACAGCCTTTTCGCTTAGACGTTAAAGCGGAAGTGCATGATGTCGCCGTCTTGCACTACGTATTCCTTACCTTCAACACGCATGAGACCGGCTTCCTTAACTGCTGCTTCCGAACCGAGATTGATGAAGTCTTCATACTTAATAACTTCGGCACGGATGAATCCCTTTTCAAAGTCTGTGTGGATAACACCTGCACACTGAGGCGCTTTCCAACCACGACGATAGGTCCACGCACGCACTTCTTGCACTCCGGCAGTAATGTAAGTTTCGAGTTCAAGCATCTTATACGCTGCCTTGATCAAGCGATTGCAACCCGACTCTTCAAGTCCGACATCCTGAAGGAACATTTGGCGTTCCTCGTAAGTTTCCAACTCAGCAATGTCTGCTTCTGTCTGTGCTGCCACCACAAGAATCTCAGCATTTTCATCCTTTACCGCTTCGCGCACACGCTCTACGTATTCGTTGCCCGTAGCTGCCGAAGCCTCATCCACATTACAGCAGTAAAGCACGGGTTTTGCCGTAAGAAGGAAAAGATTCTTTGCTGTAAGTTCTTCGTCCTTAGTATCAAACGTTACGGTACGAGCACTTTTTCCTGCCAAGAGTGCTTCGCGGATAGCGATGAGTACGTCATACTCCAATTTTGCTTGCTTGTCGCCACCTACCTTAGCAATTTTCTCTACACGCTTAATGCGATTTTCAACGGTGTCAAGGTCCTTGAGTTGGAGTTCGGTATCAATAATTTCTTTATCGCGAACGGGGTCAACAGAACCGTCAACGTGCACCACATTGTCATTGTCAAAGCAGCGCAACACGTGAATAATCGCGTCTGTTTCACGGATGTTTCCAAGGAACTGATTTCCGAGACCTTCGCCCTTAGATGCACCCTTCACCAAACCTGCAATATCTACGATTTCAACGGTAGTGGGGACGATACGATTGGGATTGATAAGTTCGGCAATCTTCGTCAAACGTTCATCGGGCACAGTGATGACACCCACATTGGGTTCGATTGTGCAGAAAGGGAAGTTAGCTGACTGCGCTTTCGCATTGCTCAAGCAGTTAAAGAGAGTTGACTTACCAACATTGGGTAAGCCTACAATTCCACATTGTAATGCCATGTATTTATAGTAATTTTTATTTCAGTGCAAAGGTACGATTTTAAAAGGAGAAAGGAGAGAATAAAATGGAGAAAGCAGAGCGGAGGAAGGAGAAATGTGATATTTGATAGGGGAAATATTCCGAACGGCGCTCTCCCCCTGTTTATAGGGGGAGGGGACCACGTAGTGGTGAGGGGGTGCTGAGAAAGAACTAAATTACATTTGGATTTTGATATAATTTCAGGTGCTTTTCGCACCCCCTCACCGCAAAGCGGTCCCCTCCCCCTATAAACAGGGGGAGAGCGCCATGCGGATTAAATTTGATCATTATTATCTCTTGAAATCACCTCCAACTCCTACAAACAAATTCCTCACCTCGCTGTAATTTCTTAACAACTTCCGTTATTTCATAAATTACACGTTGGAGTTCTTGTAACATTACGATTTTCAAAGCGCAAGATGCGAATGCCGTAGTCATGGAATAACACTTGTGTGCGGGTAACGTCATACGCATCACCTTCGAGGGTGTAATGCCCACCCCCGTCTAATTCTATTGCTAATTTTAAATCGGGAGCATAGAAATCTAATACATAATTGCCCACTCCGAATTGGCGACGAAACTTCACACCCACTATTTGTCTATCCTTAAGTATGCGCCATAAAACCGCCTCTGCCACAGTACCATGCTTCCGTAAGTGTTGACGAAATGGCTTTTGGGCGGTGGGGTTAGAATTGAGGGGTGGTTTGGGCATGGGAAGGAGAGGGTAAAAAAAGTGGATAGAAAAAAGCCTGGACTACAGGAAGAAAAATGGATGGATAAGAAAAGTGAGGATAACTTATATAAGTTTGGATGGCTGAGAAAAGTCCGGATAGCGGGAAAAGACAGGATGACAGAG
>CALFGU010000254.1 GCA_937877685.1 uncultured Prevotella sp. | reverse complement strand
TCCCATGGCTTTTGCGCTACTCGCAAAGGCACCCGCAAGTACGAAAATCCAAACCATAAACAACAGATTTTTGGAACCTGCTCCCTTGGAGAAGATGGAGATGCGCTCCTGAAGGGAATGGCCACGCGTAATCAGCAAAGCATAGACGGAGGTAGCGATAAACAGAATGGTGAGGGGCACTTTGTAGAAATCACCAAAGTAAAGTCCCGTACCGAGAAATAAAGTGACCAACACAAGCATCGGACTGATGCCTAAAAGTCCAATCTTGCGCGGACGTTTTCGATTTGTCATAGTTAATTATAGCGTAATAGTGGATGGAGGGTTGCTTAAATAGGTAAATTGTAGTAATTTTGTCGTCGGAAAATAGGTAAAGGGTTGGAGCGTGAGTGCGCAATGCATTTCTCCTCAGAACTTCAGAACGTCTTAACTTCAGAACCTCAAACCCTTTAACCTCAAATCATTACCCCCTCATAATTATGTTTACAGCAAGTAGAAAAGATCTCGCCGAACTCCTCGCCCTTTTTCGCATCGTTGAGGATATGGCCGTGGCAGAAGGTACCCTGGAGGGCGCTCCTGGTGAAATGATTCCTGTGGAGGCCGTAATGCGCGAGGAAGATAAAGTTATGCGGTGCTATCGTCGTGAGGCAGACGAAATTCTTATTGAGAATGATGCCGACGACGAAGTCATTCGTGTGGATGTCTCTGAATGGGCACACACTCGTGAAGCACTTTTTGAGGCACTGCGTCAGAAGGACGATGAAAATATAGTCCTCGTGGACGATCCTGAAGAAGCATTCCTGGATAAGATAAAGATGTTCCAAATTGCGGGTACCGCAGAAGGGCAACAGCACCTCTTGTTGGCCACTCCTTCAGGATTAATGCCCAGTGTGGTTTGGTCGCGTGCCGGTGCGTTTCCCACAAAAATCTTAGATGGCGGACGTGCGGCAAATCTCAAACTTGAACAGACGGGCACGCGTTTTGCAACGCCCATGGCGGCAAAGGTGAACGGATTGGAAACCGACAATAGTGTGCGCGACCGTATGTTGCTCATCGAGGATATGGGAAGTTCGTTGCGCTACGAAGGTGTGGCGGACAAAGTGTTCCGTGCAAACCTCGGCATGTTGGACCTACACCTCGGCAGATTGCTTTCCGAAATGGTGCGCTTATCTTATATGGAGGACATCTTTAAGTTGGATGAATTGACCGAGCGTATGCGTGAGTTGAATCCGCTTAAGGTGAAGACTGAACTCATCGTGAAGCACGGTTATTACGAATATAAGGTGAAGCAATTGCTCTTAGCCTGCGCGGCAGGAATGCGACCCGCAAAGATTTATCACGGTTGCGAGGACTTGCCTCCCTATTTGGTGGTCGTAAATCCCAATGGCCAACCCATGGCATTCTCATCCGCTCAACGCATGCTCCTTGCCGACTTCCTCTTCCACACGGCGCGCTTGGAGCGTGGTAGCATGGAGAAGGATAAGTATGGGGTTATGGAGCGCGAGAATAATGTGTACTACTTCAAGTTGAACTTAAAGATTGGTTTGGCAAAGCGCTAAACTTAGATTTGAGATAGCGCCTTATCTTTATATCTTACTTAGACGAGTTGATGGCAAACACCGTCAACTCGTCTTGTTTTTATCCTCATGCTATTGGAGTAAATTCTTGAAAAATGCCTTGTTCGCGATGGTCCACCATAACGTGGATGTTGTATTTCTGATGTAGGTGTTCAGCCAAGTGTTGTGCGGAGTACACACTACGATGCTGACCGCCTGTACACCCGAAGGAGAACATCAAATCGGTGAAACCACGCTCTATATAACGCTCCACATGAAAGTCGGCTAACTTATAAACGCTTTCGAGGAACTGAAGGATTTCACCATCATCCTCAAGGAATTGAATCACTGGAGCATCAAGGCCCGTGAGTTTCTTGTAGGGTTCATACTTTCCCGGATTGTGCGTAGAGCGACAATCAAAAACGTAGCCCCCCCCGTTGCCGCTACAATCGGTTGGGATGCCGCTTTTCTTATAAGAGAAACTGAACACACGCACGTGCAATCCCTTTCGTTCCTCCTGCTTGCAAGTCGGTGTAGCTCCCTTTCGCAATTCCGCTTCTACCAATTTCTGTAACACGCCTTCCATGTAGGGATAATCCCTTGCCACTCCCGCCTCAAGCAATCCCTTAAGATTTTCAAGCGCCGCGGGTGTTGACTGAATGAAATAGGGCTTGCGCTCAAAGCGTCCGAGCATGCCGTAAGCACCCAACACTTGCAACGTGCGGAACAAAACGAAGCGCACTAAATCTGCCTTAAACTTTTGACGGTCAACGTCAATCAACTCCTCAAGTGCGTCAAGATAAACCTCCACCATCTCTTGGCGCAGGTCATCAGCATAACGCGCTGAGGCTTGCCACAGGAAGGAGGCAATGTCGTAATGAAGCGGACCCTTCATACCGCCTTGATAATCGATGAAATAGGGTTCGCCATCCTTGAGCATCACATTGCGCGCCTGGAAATCACGATAGAGGAAGGTGACATGCTTCGATGCCGTGGCACATGCCACTAAATCTTCGGCAAAGCGCTTGAAGTCGTGCTCCAAAGCCACTTCGTCGTAAGCAACGCTCGTGGTGCGCAAGAAGCAATACTTGAAGTAGTTCAAGTCAAACGTTGCCGCCATTTGGTCAAACTGAACGGGCGGGATGAGTCGATTG
Organism: uncultured Prevotella sp.; assembly: GCA_937877685.1. GTDB lineage: Bacteria > Bacteroidota > Bacteroidia > Bacteroidales > Bacteroidaceae > Alloprevotella. The sequence continues at coordinate 6,823 of CALFGU010000254.1, read as the reverse complement.
AAATCCAAATTCTCTGCGCCTTTCACTTGCACCTGTGCCAATGCGCGCAACGTCTTCGCAATCAATTTGCGCTCATCTGCATTATAATTTCCCGAAGTTCGCCCAGCGTTGAGTGCTTGGTAAAGCGAAGTCGTGCCAAGGTCGGATTGCAGGTAGCAACACCCCTTTTCGGACACGGCGATAAGTTCGGGAACGTTCAATCCAAGGGCATGAAAATGGCGCGTGAGGTAGATAAACGCATCGTTCTCCGTTTGCGACAATCCAATGACCCCGATACACGTTGCGCCATCGGGTGCCGTCAAGCGTATGTAAGTTCGGTTGCTCCCCGCCTTGTCTAACGGTGTGGTTGAGGCGGGAGAAAATCCGAAGGTTTCTTCGTAGAGTTGAATCAAGGTGTCCATGCTTTCTTATTCCATCATTTTCTTGATATACATAAGGTGAACCGCCACGAGGCCTGCCGTCTCTGTGCGCAAGCGACTCTTGCCCAAGTGGATGGGGGTGAAACCTGCGGCGATGGCTTGCTGAACTTCAGCAACGGAGAAGTCACCTTCTGGACCTATCATCACCAATGCATCATCCGTTTCGTTGAGGACATCGCCAAGGAAGGGCTTTTCGTTGGTCGTATTGGGGATATTGTCGTAGCAATGTGCAATGAATTTCTGCCCCTTAAAGTCTTGCGCAATAAACTTCTTGAAGGGCATCATTTCTGCCACCTCAGGTTTCGTGGCCTTATGACTTTGCTTCGTTGCCGACACTACGATTTTCTCCACACGCTCCGTTTTAATCACCTTGCGCTCAGAGTTGTCGCAAAGCACGAAGGAAAGTTGGTTCATTCCAATTTCCGTAGCCTTCTCCGCCAACCATTCCGTGCGGTCCATGTTCTTTGTGGGCGCCACGGCAAGGTGAATATTGCCGTGCCAAAGCAAGGGCGCCGTTTCTTTCGTATTGATGTTGACGCGGCAATGCTTGTTGGACGCCAGTGCGATGGTACAATCATAAAAATGTCCTTGCCCATCCGTCGCTACAAGTTCGTCGCCTTCCTTCATGCGAAGCACGCGCACTGCATGTTGTGCTTCATCTTGAGGTAACTCATTTGTCTGCTCAATTTCGGGGGCAAAAAATATGTGGACTTCTTTCATAATTCTGGTTCATAGATATTTCAAACAAAAATAGGAAGAAAAGTTCAGTTATGGCCTACGTAGGGGTGAAAAAATGTGAGTGCGTGATGAAAATCCTGCTTGACAAGAACAGAAATTAGTTCTTTTGTCGGAGATAAAACGGTGGATTTCGGACTTTTGTAAGGACTTGATTCTCATAGTGATTTTATAACGCAAAATTAAGTCTCAAATAGTCGTTCTTAACTCTCAAATAATTTTTCTTAAGTCTCAAACTCGGAGCGCTATTTGAGATATCGTTTTTGTGAAGTTTAAATCATTGTGGGGAGAGCGGAATTTCTGGTTCATTAGGTGCGTTATGGTCTTATCAAATGGGGCACTACGAAAAAACGGGTGTGATGTTTCTTAATATCTATCTTTTTCGTATATTTGCATTCTCATTGTTTTTAATAATAATAACGATGCAGACAATTAAAATTAAGGATAAAGAATTTGCCGTTTCGATATCGGAAGCAGAAATCAGAGAACGTGTGTGCGCCATTGCGAAGCGCATCAATAAAGACTTGGAGGGCACAACTCCCATTTTTATTGCAGTGTTGAACGGTTCGTTCATCTTTGCCGCCGACCTACTTCGCGAGATTACCATCCCTTGCGAAATTAGTTTTGTGAAAATGGCGTCTTATTCAGGCACCGTTTCTACGGGGCAGGTGAAGGAAATCATGGGGCTTACGAACGACATTGAAGGGCGCACCGTAGTCATCGTTGAAGACATCATTGACTCGGGGCTCACCATGAAGGAGATGATTCAACTTTTGCAGAAGAAGCATCCTGCGGCAATTCATGTGGCATCGTTGCTCACGAAACCCGATAATTTGAAGGTGGAGTTGGACGTTAAGTACAATTGCTTTGACATCCCCAACGACTTCATCGTGGGTTACGGATTGGATTACGACGGCGAAGGTCGCAATCTCAAGGAAATTTATACAGTAATTTAACGACATTACAACATTCTCAATATGAAAAACATCGTAATCTTTGGCGCTCCCGGTTCTGGTAAGGGCACGCAGAGCGAACTTTTGATTCAGAAATACGGTTTTAAGCACATCTCAACGGGTGACGTGCTCCGCGCAGAAATTGCCGCTGGTACGGAACTTGGTAAGACGGCACAGGGATTCATTGATCATGGTCAGTTGATTCCCGACTCGTTGATGATAGAGATTTTGGCGCATAAGTATGACGAACTTTGCCCCTGCGAAGGTCTCATTTTCGACGGTTTCCCCCGCACGGTTCCTCAAGCAGAAGCTTTGAAGGAAATGTTGGCAAAGCGTGGCACAGCCGTAAGTGGCATGTTGGAATTGGCGGTAGATGAAGCAGAACTCATGGAGCGCTTGATCAATCGCGGTAAGACCAGCGGACGCGCTGATGATAATGAAGAAACTATCAAGAAGCGCCTCACGGTTTACAATACTCAAACCGCTCCGCTCATTGAATGGTATGAAGCAGAAGGTTTGCGCCACTCGGTAAAGGGTAGTGGTTCTTTGGAAGAAATCAATGCGGCACTTTGTGCGGTGATTGATAAGATGTAAGACATAGGTTATTAGGTTATCAGGTCGCTTCGCTATAAGGTTTTTAGAATTATGCCGTTTGCGCCTCATAACCTCTACTTTACATGAGGTTCAAAGGGATATTATGTCCGCAAGGTTTCTATAACCTTATAACCTCAAACCTTACAACCTTAATAAATAATGGCCGAAAGTAATTTTGTAGATTATGTAAAAATATACTGCCGCTCGGGTAAGGGCGGTAGAGGTTCGATGCACCTTCACAGAGGGAAGTATCAACCGAATGGCGGACCTGATGGTGGTGATGGCGGACGTGGTGGGCACGTTTACTTGCGCGGTAATCACAACTACTGGACGCTGCTCCACTTGCGCTATGAGCGTCACGTCTTTGCGGGACATGGTGGCAACGGTTCGAAATGTTGCTCTCACGGTTCAGATGGCGAAGATAAGTATATTGATGTTCCTTGTGGCACGGTGGTTTATGATGCCGAAACAGGCAAATATATTTGCGACGTCACCGAGGATGGACAGGTGGTAATGCTCTTGAAGGGCGGTCGTGGCGGTTTGGGAAATTTCCAATTCCGTTCGGCAACCAACCAAACGCCTCGCTATGCGCAACCCGGCGAACCCATGCAGGAAATGATGGTTATCATGGAGCTGAAACTCCTTGCCGACGTCGGTCTTGTGGGATTCCCTAATGCGGGTAAGTCAACCTTGCTCTCCGCACTCAGTTCTGCAAAACCCAAGATTGCGAACTATCCCTTTACAACCTTGGAACCCAGTTTGGGTATCGTGCCTTATCGTGATGGTAAGTCATTCGTGATGGCCGACATCCCTGGTATTATTGAGGGGGCGGCAGAAGGTCGCGGTTTGGGCTTACGCTTCTTGCGCCATATCGAACGCAACTCCTTGTTGCTCTTTATGGTTCCTGGCGATACGGAACATATTGCCAAGGAATACGACATCTTGCTCAACGAACTCAAGAAGTTTAATCCAGGCATGCTTGACAAGCGCCGCATTTTGGCGGTCACAAAGAGCGACTTGCTGGATGAAGAACTCATTGAGATGCTTCGTGAAGAATTGCCCCAAGACCTTCCCGTGGTATTCATTTCGGCGGTTACGGGTCAGGGAATTCAGCAACTAAAGGACATTCTTTGGGAAGAACTCAACTCTGAAAGCAATAAACTCCAGGCCATTTCAGAAGGCGGAAGCATTGTGCACCGCGATCGTGAGGTGCAGAACTTTGACCTTGACTTTGCCGATTGGCAATATGAGGACGATGATGCCGACGAAGACGATGACTTCGAAATGTTGGAGGAATATGAAATTGAGGACCTTGAAGACTGATTTTTAAAGGAGAAATGAAAAAGGAGAAAGGAGAAAGATGCTGGCGCGGTGGTGTCATGTATGGATTTTTCTCCCTTCTCCTTTATTTATAGTATGAAGTTGTTAGAGTACACATTTCAGGATGCTTGCCCACCTCGCGCATTCAGCACCCAGCGACAAGGTGGAGTGGGTGAGGGTGCTTACGCCTCATTTAATATAACCCATTATTGTGGTGACTCAGCGGAGAATGTAAGGGCTAATCGCCGTATTTTATGTGCGGAGTTGGGGATTACGGATGAGCGTTTGGTGCTCCCTCGGCAGACACATAGTGATAACATCGCCATTGTGACGTTAGAAACTCCGTCAGAGGCGCTTGAAGGTGTGGATGCCGTAATTACCCATGAGGAAGGATTGTGCATTGGAGTCTCCACGGCAGATTGCATTCCCTTGCTTTACTTTGATGCGCAACATCGTGTGGTTGCGGCAGTTCATGCCGGTTGGCGCGGAACGGTAAGTGGCATTGCGCGAAAGACATTGCTCATGATGCAAGAAGTGTATGGCACGAAACCCGAAAATCTGCAGGTTGTAGTAGGACTAGGTATCTCTGCTCGTGCCTTTGAAGTGGGTGAAGAAGTGGTAGATGTGTTTAGAAATGCAGGCTTTGACATGAAGCATATTCATCATATAAATCCGCAAACGCAGAAGTCGCACCTTGACCTATGGGAGGCCAATGTAGGGTTGCTCGTGAAAGAGGGTGTACATCGTGAAAATGTGCATGTAAGTGGCATTTGCACCTACACATCTCACGAGGATTACTTCTCCGCACGCCGTTTGGGCATTCATTCTGGGCGAATATTTACAGGAATAATGCTTCCAATATCAGAGAAATCCAATTTTTAGCAGTATCTTTGCAGAGGATAAAATAATTAACCTATTCCATTATGAAAGAATTAGCATTGAAGTACGGTTGCAACCCCAATCAAAAGCCTTCACGCATTTACATGAAGGAGGGTGAACTCCCCATCGAAGTTCTCAGCGGACGTCCTGGATATATCAACTTCCTCGACGCGCTCAATGGTTGGCAACTTGTTAAGGAACTCAAGGCTGCTACAGGTCTTCCCGCAGCTACAAGTTTTAAGCACGTAAGCCCCGCTGGCGCTGCCGTAGGTGAAGAAATGAGTGATACGCTTAAGAAAATCTATTTCGTAGATGATATTAAGGAACCCCTTACTCCTATTGCTACGGCGTATGCTCGTGCACGTGGTGCTGACCGTATGTCAAGTTATGGTGACTTCATTGCCCTCAGTGACACTTGTGACAAGGCAACAGCATTGCTCATCAAGCGCGAAGTTTCAGACGGTGTAATTGCTCCCGACTTTACAGAAGAAGCCCTCCAAATCTTGAAGGAAAAGCGCAATGGTTCATACAATGTCCTCAAGATTGACCCCAACTATGTGCCCGCTCCTGTTGAAAGCAAGGAAGTGTTTGGCGTGACATTCGAACAGGGTCGCAATGAAATCGACCTCACTTCTGACGCCCTCTTTGAAAACATTCCTACAGATAATAAGAACTTCCCCGCGGCAGCAAAGCGCGACTTGATGATTGCGCTCATCACGTTGAAATATACGCAGTCTAACTCTGTTTGCTACGTGAAGGATGGTCAGGCAATCGGTATTGGTGCTGGTCAGCAGAGCCGTATCCACTGCACACGCCTTGCGGGTAATAAGGCAGACATCTGGTGGTTGCGTCAGCATCCCAAGGTGATGAACCTTCCCTGGGTAGAAAAGATTCGCCGTGCCGACCGTGACAACACGATTGATATCTACATCTCTGACGATTACGAAGATGTACTTGCCGACGGTGTTTGGCAGCAGTTCTTTACCGAAAAGCCCGAAGTGCTTACGCGCGAAGAAAAGAAGGCATGGATTGCACAGAACACAGGCGTGAGTCTTGGTTCCGACGCATTCTTCCCCTTCGGTGATAACATCGAACGTGCGCACAAGAGCGGTGTAGAATACGTAGCGCAAGCAGGTGGTTCCGTGCGTGACGACCATGTTATTGAAACCTGCAACAAGTACGGCATTGCTATGGCATTCACAGGCGTGCGCCTTTTCCACCATTAATCCAACGTGTGGCTTATGCGTAAAGCAGCAGAAGAAGAAATCACGCAGGCAATGACCGTCGGAATCACCTTTAAGGGTGCAAAGCTGAAGGCCAAACCTACGGAGGAAAAGGTCAAGACGAAAGCAAAGAAAAAGACGTATATCACGGGACTCCACGGTTCGGGTGCGGCAAAGAAAAAGGCGGATATCCGCAAGCGTCGTGCTAACCGACATAAGAATAAGGGGTAAGGTAGAGTACAACTGACAGAGTACAGAGTACAGCTACCATCCGGGTGAACTTCTGAACCTCTAACCTCAGAACTTCAGAACCTCAGAACCTCAAAACCTCAAAATATAATTCTTGTTAAAACCGACATTTTATTTTGTTCGTGTAAAAAGAAGTCCGTATATTTGCTTCGTAAAACAAAAGTAAAATAGAGACTGCATCGGTTAGACTGGGATTCTCATCACTTTACTCGAAAACCGGGAAAGCGGAACTGCTCAATGGCGTGCCGATATGCACTCGCGTGTAGGGTCGGATTACAAAGACGGGGAAGCGCTCAAATCTTATTTCACTCGGAGTTTCATCGCATCACCGGTGTAGTCTTTTTAATATTTAAAGGGTGTGCTCATATTAAGTTGGGCGCGCTCTTTTTTTTGTGTGTAATGGTGCATAGCGCAACGGCACGCGGCAGGGAGGATAGTTAGGAGTGAGTAG
>CALFGU010000253.1 GCA_937877685.1 uncultured Prevotella sp. | reverse complement strand
CACCCCCTCACCACCTGCGGTGGTCCCCTCCCCCTATGAACAGGGGGAGAGCGCCGTCCGGATGGTTCTCATCTTCAAAGCACATGTACACGCTTATAATCTTCTTCTACTCGCTTGGAGCCCACATTGCGGCGCTCTTTAGCAAGAAGGTGCGCCTTATGATTAAGGGGCAGCATGAGACATTTGACAAACTGCGTCGCGAGATTGACTCCACGCAACAATATGTGTGGGTTCACGCAGCTTCGCTCGGCGAATTTGAGCAAGGACGCCCACTTATTGAGCGTATCCGTGCAGAACATCCTCACCTGAAGATTCTGCTTACTTTCTTTTCACCCTCGGGGTTTGAAGTGCGCAAGAATTATGAAGGTGCCGACGTGATTTGTTACCTTCCTTTCGACACGCCGCTTAATGCGCGCCGCTTTGTGCGTATGGCGAATGTCAAAATGGCCTTTTTCATTAAGTATGAATTTTGGCGTAATTACATCGCTGCGCTACATCGTAATGACATTCCCGTTTACAGTGTGTCGAGTATCTTCCGTCCCGACCAAATCTTCTTCCGTTGGTATGGGAAGGGTTACGCAAAGTGCTTGCGACGTATCACACATTTCTTCGTGCAGAACGATGCGTCTATCGAACTTCTCAAAACCCTCGGAATCACTGCCGTAACAAAGACGGGAGATACGCGTTTTGACCGTGTCTTGGATATTATGAATCAAGCGAAAGACTTACCCATTGTTGAGGCATTCGCAAAGGGACAGAAGGTGTTGATTGCGGGTTCTTCTTGGGCGCCTGATGAAGACCTCTTTATCCCTTATTTCAACAAGCGTAAGGAACTCAAATTGGTTATTGCGCCTCATGTGGTCAACGAAGCGCATCTTTCGGAAATCGAACGCAAATTGGAGCGCCCCACATTGCGTTATTCAAAGGCGACACCCGAACAGGCGGCTCAGGCAGATTGCTTGATTATTGACTGCTACGGACTCCTTTCGAGCATTTACCGATATGCCACGGTGGCTTACGTAGGTGGCGGTTTCGGAGTGGGAATCCATAATGTTCCTGAGGCAGCTGTGTATGGTTGTCCCGTACTCTTTGGTCCGAACAACAAGAAGTTTAAGGAGGCACAGGACCTTATTGCTTGCCAAGGTTCGTATGAAATTCACAATGAGGCAGACTTCACTGATGTTTTGACGAAGTTGCTTACCTATGACGAACTCCTGCGTAGTTCAGGCACTGCTGCTGCCAACTATATCCGTAATAATGCTGGCGCTCGCGATGCTATTTACAAGGAAATCAGTGATATTTTGAAGTAAAGAACTTCCCCAAAAGGTGAAGCAAGCATATATATCGCCCCGAAGATGGTTATTACATCCTCGGGGCGATATTATATATTGCGGGTGCTTCCGAAGTTCCCCTTTATTTGATTAAAATTTTCTCTACAGGTTGTTCCTTCACCTTGTCAAAGGGGTGCACCTGATACTTTACTTTATTGAAGTCAATCTTTGCCAATTCAATGCACCTAATAGTATTGTTGTAGGCCGTTTTGAAGTAAACTTTGCGATGTGTTAGGTCAATTACTGACGTCCAATGCGTAGCGCTGGGAATGTCGGGGGCAGTTCCTAACGGATGTTCGGTGCCTATGGGGAGGTCGAAGTTATTAAGGATGTGGAAACATTGTTTCACCGTGCTGAAAGCGTCGTCTAATTGGGGCGCTGTGGCACGATAGAAAGCGGCACGCACAAAGCGCGAAGGGGGAGTGGCATCTCCTGG
>CALFGU010000252.1 GCA_937877685.1 uncultured Prevotella sp. | reverse complement strand
TTAAGGCTACTCTATTCTTTAAACCGTAATTGATCATATTATATTACTGAGGATAAATTGATTTGTGCTTTAGTTTACCCCTTTACCTGATCCATAAACTCCTTTGCTGGCTTAAATGCCGGTATGTCATGGGCAGTTATGTTGACAGTGGTATTATTAGAAATATTACGGGCTGTCTTGTCCGCTCTATGCTTGATGATGAAGGTTAAAATCCTGTTTCCTAATATGGGATCCTTCTTTATCATAGGAATCAAAGTCAAATCCGTATTTCTAGACAAAGATATGAAAGAATGGTCATTATTCAGTTGAATAGTGGCCGTTTTTTTGTAATATAGCACACTTAACCCATTAGGAATCTATTCGTGTATTGCCCATTAACGCTCTCCCAAACGTCAGTGTGGCATCCCCCGCAAGGTGCTTCTCCTTTCTTCTTCCTTTCCTAATGCAAAGATACAACATGCGCAAGGCGAGTTGTCGTTTATTGTCATTTAGCATCGCGAAAATGAGTGAAAATGTGTGCTTAACTAACAGAAGTACAGTATGTTAGAAGTGCTGAAAAATTTTTCAAAAAATCCCACTTGCCTTCGCGTAGATGGGGGAAACGTCGCTCGTGAGTTTCCTTTCAAAAAGAGTGTGATATGTAACAAAGGGAATGGATAACTTCTAACATAATGTCTTAGAAATTACAGATTACAGATTACAGTTTTTTTATTTTTGATACGTCAGAGACTTGAAAATAGTACAAGAAATAAGTTATTATATATTATAATATATAATAAAAATTTTTTTATGTCTTACGCTGAGGGGAGCATGTGAGTTTCAAAATAACTGTAATCTGTAATCTGTAATGCGAGGTGGTTTCGCTTGATTTTCCGAATGGCATTCCACTTGATTTTCTGAATGGCATTCCACTTGGGTTCATGGTGGTTCCGCTTGCTCGGTTGCTGGGAAATTTTGAAAATTTTTTCAGAGCTTGTAAGGTGTTGAATGTCTATTCGTTAGGCTCCTATTTTTAGGCGATTTTGAAATGCTAAATGACAATAAATGACAAGCGGGGTGGGGCGTGTTGTAACTTTGCAAAAGGAAATGACAACAGTCAACGGACAATGGTCAACAGTCGCCATGCGAATGACGCTCCGTCCGGACTTTTCCCGCATGGTTCACTTCTCACTCCTCACTCCTCACTCCTCACTTATTTCTCCCTAACTTACTCTTATTTTTTTCTAACTCCCTCTTACTTTTCCCCACTTCCTACTTTCTCCTAAATAACACCCTCAAACCCTCTGAAAACTCAAAATGTGAAAAAATCTAACCTGAAGGCTTCAGCATGTCTGTTTTTTCTGCTAACTTTGCACGGATAAAGTTTAACTCGTTGAAACAATAAACTAAAAACAGATATGATTAAAATTACTTTTCCTGACGGTAGCGTTCGTGAATACGAGAACGGCGTTACTGGTTTGCAGATTGCGGAAAGTATTTCAAGTCGTCTTGCACAGGACGTGTTGGCATGTGGCGTGAATGGCGAAACGGTGGAATTGAACCGCCCCATTCTTGAAGATGCTACCATCAACCTCTACAAGTGGGAAGACGCTGAAGCGAAGCATGCATTTTGGCACACTTCTGCGCACTTGATGGCTGAAGCAATCGGTGAAATTTGGCCCGGCACTCAGTTTGGTATCGGTCCTGCTATTGAAAACGGTTTCTACTATGACGTGATGCCCCCTCAGGGCGTGAGCATCCGCGAAGAAGACTTTGCGAAGATTGAAAAGAAGATGCAGGAACTCGTGCAGAAGAAGGACGCACTCGTTCGTGAAGACATCTCAAAGGCTGACGCCATTCAGTTCTTTGCCGACCGTGGTCAGACCTATAAGAACGAACTCATTGAAGAACTCGAAGACGGTAAGATTACGACCTACACACAGGGCGCTTACACCGACCTTTGCCGCGGTCCTCACTTGATGACTACAGCTCCCATCAAGGCCTTCAAGGTGATGAGCGTAAGTTCAGCCTACTGGCGTGGCGACGAAAAGCGCCCTCAGATGACACGCGTTTACGGCGTTTCATTCCCCAAGAAGAAGATGCTCGACGAATACCTCCAACTCCTTGAAGAAGCCAAGCGTCGCGACCACCGCAAGATTGGTAAGGAAATGGAACTCTTCATGTTCTCCGACCTCGTAGGTAAGGGACTTCCCATGTGGATGCCCAAGGGTACAGCCCTCCGCCTCCGCTTGGAAGACTTCTTGAAGAAGATTCAGAAGAAGTTCGGTTATCAGCAGGTGATGACACCCCACATCGGTTCAAAGAGCCTCTACGTGACTTCTGGTCACTA
>CALFGU010000251.1 GCA_937877685.1 uncultured Prevotella sp. | reverse complement strand
ATATATTTGCGTTGAGCGAGGGCAACAATCCCGCTTTGGCTTCCTTAATGCCCACTTCTGCCGAAGCAGTAGTCAGTTGGCTTTTGCGCAGTTTAATGTTATGCTCCATGGCATGGTTAATGCACTCTTGAAGCGTCCAAACGCGCTCTTGTGCACCTAATGCAGTGACCACACTTAGGGCGGCTGCACACACAAAGGCTCTGTTCATGGTTTGTCTTATATATATAATGTGATGATTTTCTAACAAGTGCAAAAGTACAAATTTTATGCATTCCCTCACTTGCCCTTCCTCGCTTTTTAAGGAGGGTATCGACAAAACCAAGGTTTTTGTCGGTAAACGCCTCAATAGACCTACTAACCACTCGAACTTGAGCCCTAAAAACAATTTGAGAAATAGGCGTTCGTAAGTGCCACTTAATTTTTCCTAAGTCTCAAATAATTTTCCCTAAGTGCCACTTCATTTTCCGCATCTCAATCTTCGTTTTTCATGCAAAAGACTCATGCCCGAAAAGATGGGGCATGAGTCTTTTTAAGTGGTTATTTTCAGGGAGTTTATCCGCAGTGGAAATACTTATGAACGAGTTTGAGCATTTCTTCTTGGTTATCGCCAATGTCAGCACGGAGGGTGCGGTCAGCATAACTACGAAGGCGGGCGATGATTCCGTCAATCATGGCGGGACTGAATACGTTGTGCTTTTCGAATACGGCACGCGCTGCTTCAAGGCAGTCAGCCGATGCTTCGCAACTGTCGGGGAGTTGGGCAAGATTCTTAAGTTTGTCTTCGTTTTCCTTGCGGTGGATGTTGACATTCACATACGTGCGTTCTGCCAAGTCAAGCGCATTGTCGAGTTCGAAACCGTGGCGACAGGCTACGGCAAGACCAGCAATGAGTTGGTAAATGTCTGCCGAACCGTCGGGAGAGCGCATTTCTACGGTCTGTTTCTGCGTCGTATCATAGTTGCTCACGGGTTCGAGAGGGTTAGCTATGCGACACATATCCGCTTTTGCTGCCCATCCAAGGGGAACGCGCACGAGCACAGAGCGGTTGCGGTCGCCCCAACATACGTTTGTGGGTGCTTCCTGGTGAGGCACGAGGCGGAAATAGGAAGTGGGGTTCGTGTTTCCGAAAGCTGTAATCGCGGCTGCGAGTTCCATCATGCCAGCAATGGCTTTGCGTGCCGTTGCTGAGAGCACACCGCCGTCGAGCATCTGATTCTGTCCGTCCTTCACGATACGCATGTGAACGTGAAGTCCCGAACCCGCCTTGCCGGCAGTAATCTTGGGCGCAAAGGTAATGTCATAGCCGTACTTATAAGCGAGGTTGCGAATCATCCATTTCGCAATCATGAGCTGGTCAGCCGCATCGTTGGCATTAACGGGGAGGAACTCAATTTCGTTTTGCTCATAAATCATGCCGTCAATCGTGAAGTTGCCCACTTCTGAGTGACCGTACTTAATCTGTCCGCCAGCCTGAGCGATGTAAGCCATACACTGGGTGCGGAATTCGTTAAACTTCGCATAGGGTGCAGACTCATGGTAACCCTTTTGGTCAGTTGCGGGGAACATTTCATCATCGGGGGCGATGACATAGTATTCCAATTCGCCCATAGCCTGGAATTCCATTCCCGTAACGTCATTAAATGCCTTGCATGCCTTACGGAGCGTGTGTTCGGGCGAACTTTCGAGGGGTTCACCGTCTTTGTTGAAGAACGAACAGAGCATGGCGAGTGTGGGAAGTTCAGCGAAGGGATCTACAAAGGCAGTGCAGAAGCGGGGAAGCACATAGAGGTCGCTGCTTCCGGCTTCGATGAAGGGGAAAAGGCTACTGCCGTCCACGCGTTCGCCACAGGTGAGGATGGCGTCAAGATATTCCGCATTGTTAATTACAAAGTTGAGCGTCTTCAGGCGACCATCGGCAGCGGGATACATGAAGTTGACCATGCGAATGCCGTTTTCTTCGATGAAACGCACAATGTCGGCCTTCGTAAATTCCTTACAGGGCTTGCCCAAATAAGCAACTACGGTGTTAGGATTCATTTTAAGAGTTGACATAATTATATTTATTAAATGAGAAATCAGAAAGGAGAAAGGAGAAAGGGCTGGCGCGGCGCGAGAATTGATTGCGTATCTACTCCGCAAGGCAGTTGTACTCTGTACTCTGTACTCTAAAAATGCCTTGAAACCTCATAACCTTTTAGTAAACAAGTTAACGAGGTACGAGTAGACAAGATAGTTTCCGAGATAAACGATTGCCGTCCCGCATGGTATCTTTTATCTTTACTCTTTTATCTTTACTCTTTTAAGTTGACGAGTAAACGAGGTACGAGTA
>CALFGU010000250.1 GCA_937877685.1 uncultured Prevotella sp. | reverse complement strand
CCAGGACAGGCACACTTACGGCAACCCGCCCGCGCAGGCCATGTTTAACGCGAAACAGGAAGTGCTGCAAATGGTACAGAAAGTAGCAGACGAGGTATTTAACGCATGATCGACATTGAAAACAAGATACTTGATACCGTGTTTGCCGCTGTCAGCAACGCTTTTCCCGCCGCGCAACGCTACGGTGAGTATGTGGCTGTCCCCGCCGCGTTCCCGTGCGTCTGCTTATACGAAGCAAGCAACACTACCTACAAGCGCAGCCTGGACACCGATTTGAACGAACACCAGGTGAACTTAATGTATGAGTGCAACGTATACTCCGACAAAGCATCGGAGAAGAAAACCGAAGCGCGGGAGATCGCAAAACTTGTGGACGCTACGATGCAATCCATGAAATTTACCCGTACTTTCATGCAGCCGATTCCTAACATGGACAGGACGATTTACCGTATCACAATTCGGTGGGAGGCTGTTGCGGGAGAACCGATCACAACGGACAACGGGAACACTACTTATCAAATGTACAGAAAATAACGGAGGAATATAGAATATGGCACTTGAAATCAGTACGGCGGGCGTGGGTCTGCGGTGGTGCGTAGAAACTACGGCGGGGACGAGGCCGACCACGGCTTACCAGATTGTCCCCAACATTAAGGAAACGCCCGATTTCAACCCGGAACCGTCAACCCTTGAATGTACCGACCTTTCCGATCTTGTGTGGAAACGGTATATTGCGGGCCTTAAAGACCCCGGCGGCGCACTTGCGTTTACTGCTAACTTGACGAGCGAATTTAAGACCGCGTGGGAGGGAGTTATTTCCGCTTACAACACGGGTATTGCGTCCAGTAAAGCCACTTGGTTTGAGATTGTGGTTCCTACTGTCGGATCGTTCTTTTTCAGCGGAATCCCGTCCACCCTGGGCATTTCGGGCATGAGCGTTGATGAAGTTGCGGAAGTTGATGTGTATATCACTCCCAACAAGATTCACGGTTGGGACACCACTTCCACGCTTGCTTCTAACTAAAGACAAACGCTACGGGGCGGCGTTCAATAAGTAGCCCCAACTAAATTTTCGGAGGGGAAACAAAATGGAACGGATCAAACCTATCGAATTGACCGATAACGAAACGGGCAAGGTTTATACGCTTGATTTCACCCGCGAGGTTGTGCGGCGGATTGAGCGTAACGGGTTTAGTTTGTCGGATTGCGAGAAGTACCCCACGCTGCTTTCCGATTTGTTTTATTACAGCTTCTTGGCGCACCATGAGCGCGAAGTGAACAGGAAAAAGGCGGACGCATTTCTTGACAGCATCGGTGGCGTAACCGATTCCCCGGACGGGCTTTGGGAACGCCTGGGGCAGCTTTACACGCAGACTTTCGCAACATTGAGTGACGAAAAAAACGGACGAATGACGGTGAACTTCTAACGGAGCAATCCGATCCGAAGCAAACCGTCACACCCCCGTCAAAAGCGTTTGAAGATATTTTCCCGTTCTATCTGCTATGCGGAATGACCTATGAGCAGTTTTGGTGCGGTGATCCGTGGTTGGTTGTTCCGTACCGCGAAGCGCACAGACTACGCATACAGCAGCGGAACGAGGAACTTTGGTTGCAAGGGCTTTATGTGCATAACGCCGTTGCGGTTGCGATCAATAACGCTTTCAGTAAACAAAAGGCGAAGTACATAACAAAGCCCATTGAAATACTGAAACCAACCGAAGATGAAGAACAGGCCCGAATTGCCGAAACACGCCGCAAACTGGTTGAGAGGCTTAATGCGTTCAAGGACGAGTGGGAACGGCGGCAGAAACAGACACCGAATTGATAGGGGCATTTCATGGCAGATATAGCATTAAACATAGTTACAAACATTAGCGGCGCAACGGAGCAAATCAACAACTTCACCGCCGCTATGCGCCGTGCTACGGCTGCGGTTAGTCAATCCGGGCGGGCCACGGCAACGGCGGGCGCGAACATTTCAAACGTATCAAGAAGTGTTAATAGATTAAGCAAGTCTACCACCAATGCGGCGGGATCGTTTGGCAAGCTAACAAAATCGTTAGGCCGTATCGCGTTCTACCGTGCTATCCGCAGCGCAATTCGGTATGTGACGGAAAGTTTTAAGCAAGGGTTGGAGGCCGCGTATAATTGGAGCAAAACGCAAGGCGGCGAAAACGCGAAACTTGCAAAGGCTATGGACGGTTTGCGAGAATCAGCCGGGAAAATGAAGCTGCAACTTGGCGCGGCGTTTGGCGGATTGATTGTGGCAATAGAACCTATACTGATCCGGCTAATCGAACTTGTTACGGCAGCTGCGGACGCAATCACGCAGTTTTTTGCCATACTGAACGGACAAGGGTTGTACAAAAAGGCTGTTGGCGGACTGGAGCAAGTCGGATCGTCTGCGGGCGGTGCGGCGAAAAAGGTCAAGGGCCTGTTAGCCGCATGGGACGAATTGAACGTAATCGGCAAGGAAACCGGCGGCGGTGGCGGCGGTTCGTCTGGCAGCGGGTATACCGGGGATTATGAGTGGGCCGAAATTGAGAGTGATTGGGCGAAACTATTCAATGACGGTGATTTCTTCGGAATCGGGAAGAAAGTCAACGAAGCGTTGGGCGGCGTTTCCCGCAAGATTTCGGAGTGGGCAAATGGTCTAAAAGATTTGCACATCGGGCAGAAAGTAGCGGAATTTCTAAATGGTATCTTTTCCGATAAGCAAGCGTTTGAAGATGCTGGAAAGGCCGTTGGTGATGTGCTGACTACATTTTTAGATATATTCGAAGAATTTATTGCCAATTTCAAATGGGAGGATGCTGTTGAGGCCGTCAAATCGTTCTTCGATGGTTTTATTGAGGCCATAGAGGGCGAAGAGGGGTCAGATAGATGGGTGTTTTTTGAACGGATAAAATTACTCATTGATTCATTCTTTGAGATGCTTAAGCCGTCAACCTGGAAACAAGTGGGGATGGAACTTAAACGAGATTTCAACGGAATACTTGCCGATATTGAGGAAGTTTACCTTGACTATCTTCATTGGTTAGAGGAACACCCGATTGCCGCGTCCTTGCTTCACTTCGGTATGGATTCCGTCAAAAAGGAAATTGACGAAGTGAGTGGTTCGTATAACACCCACAAAACAAAAGCTGACGAGGCGGCAAAGGCTGTCGCACAATTTAAGTTGCAAAACGGTCAAAGTCTAACCGTATTGGAAGAACAGTTGCTTGGCATACGGGATTCTACTGGTGCGCTTACCGCATACGGGAAAGCAGTAAAAGAAGCGGCAGCGCAGGAAAAGGCAAAGACCACACAAACAACAAAGTCAACGGCAGAAACGGATAAGAGCAAGAAAGCTACCACCGATGCAACGGCGGCAACAAAAACGTACACAACCGCAGTAAAGGGTATTCCGACTACAAAGAAAACAACCGTCACGGCAACCCTATCAAACACAAAGACGCTAACAGATGGGTTGAATAAGGTAACAGCACCGCGAACCGTTAAGGTTACGCCGCAACTTTTAACGAGCAAAGTAGCCATTTCTGCATATAT
>CALFGU010000249.1 GCA_937877685.1 uncultured Prevotella sp. | reverse complement strand
TATAAGCGTCCTGCGGATTTTTTTCTATTTCCAGGCAAGGCTCTGCCACACCGGGAGAGTAGGCGAGCGAAAGGTCGGTCTGTGTGCGGTAAGGCTTGGTGGGTACGATTTCAATCTTACCTGGTTTACCCTGTGAGTGATAAAGCAGTGCAGCTTCTTTTGTTATCTTTGCCATTTGAGTCTAATTTTTGTGAGTTGCAAAAGTACAAAAAAACCGAAAGTAAAGACTACTGATAAGCGTGTTTTATAGAAAAAATAGAGTTTTTAAGAAAAGTTTTTTAATGTAAGAAGGATAGGAAATATAAAATTTGTATTTTTGTCAAGAGAAAATGGATATATCACAATGAGAATACAAGTAGAACAGGAGGAAAAGAGGTGCATCGTAGTAAAGTCTGCTATGTCGCTTTTTTGTACAAAAGGCATCAAAGATGTAACGATGGACGACATTGCTCATGAATTGAAAATGTCGAAGCGCACGCTTTATGAACTCTTTGACGATAAGGAATCGCTCTTGCTTTACTGCATCAAAACGCAAGGATTGTGGCAACGCGATAGATTGCGCGAATGTGTGAAAAATGCAACTAACGTTCTTGAACCCGTGCTTTACGACTTCGGATTTAAAATGGAGGGACTCAGCAAAGTTGTACCCAGTTTCTTTTCAGACCTCAATAAATATCCAAAGTTGAAGGCATATATGGCGGAAATTAGAAAGGAACAACGCGAAATGGCAGTAGATTACTTGTCCAAGGGCGTTGAACAGGGATTATTTCGTAAGGATGTTAATTTTGAAATTGTGTATAACATTATTACTACACAATTTGACATTATCATAGGTTCGGAAGACTTCCGAAAATACACTCCAACAGAACTCTTTAATAACCTTGTGCTCAATTACTTTCGCGGGTGTGCTACTCCTCGTGGTGTAGAAATTATGGATGATTTTTTTCAACGTCACAATATGTGAAGTTACACCCGAAAAATCCTTCTCATAAAAATCTTAAATACAGCATAAACTTTTTATTCCCTTAATAATTATATTAAAATGAAACCTACTCTCTTTCTTCTCGCTGCAGGTATGGGTAGCCGCTATGGCGGTTTGAAGCAGCTCGACAAGCTCGGTCCTAATGGTGAAACAATTATGGACTACAGTATCTATGACGCTATCAACGCTGGTTTCGGTAAGCTCGTTTTCGTAATCCGTAAGGACTTCGAACAAGACTTCCGCGACATCGTGCTCAAGAAGTACGAAAGCAAGATTCCTTGCGAACTCGTATTCCAGGCACTCGACGCACTTCCCGAAGGTTTTACTTGCCCCGCAGATCGTCAGAAACCTTGGGGTACTAACCATGCAGTAATGATGGGTAAGGACGTGATTAAGGAACCCTTCGCAGTATTGAACTGTGACGACTTCTACGATCGCGATGCATTCCAGGTAATGGGTAAGTTCCTTTCTGAACTCCCCGAAGGTTCTACAGGTAAGTATGCAATGGTTGGTTTCCGCGTTGGTAACACACTCTCTGAATCAGGTACAGTAAGTCGTGGTGTTTGTGAAACTAACGAACAGAAGCTTCTTACTTCAGTAGTTGAACGCACTAAGATTCAGCGTTTTGACGGTGTGGTTAAGTATCAAGATGAAAACGGCGAATGGGTGGCTATCTCTGACAACACTCCCGTTTCTATGAATTTCTGGGGCTTCACTCCCGACTACTTCCAGCATTCTGTTGAATACTTCAAGGAATTCCTTTCTGACCCCAAGAACATGGAAAACCTCAAGAGCGAATTCTTTATTCCCCTCATGGTGGATAAGCTCATCAACGATGGCACAGCTACTTGCGAAGTGCTTGATACAACTTCACAATGGTTCGGTGTAACTTATCCCGAAGACCGTCCTGAAGTAGTAGCACGCTTTGCTAAACTTGGTGAAGACGGTGTTTACCCCGCTAATATGTTCTAATTTACGTAACTACCAATATAAAATAATAAGAGTGGGATCTTGCGAGTTCCCACTCTTATTTTTGATACCCAAAAAAAATTAACCGTAAGTTTTTTTAGAACGCGACTTAGTGCTTGGACTATAGTTGCTTTTGATACTATTGCTTCTTGATGTTTTCGCGTGCTTTTTTTAATAAATCACTTGCAAAGACAAAGTCAATAAGTGATTCGTTGGTGGAATTAACTACTTGTTTATTCGTTCCCTCCCACTCATTGTTTCCTTGATTTATATAAATGATATGTTCACCAATGCCCATTACGGAGTTCATATCGTGTGTGTTGATAATGGTTGTTGTGTTAAACTCTTTTGTTATGTCACTGATAAGCGCATCAATAATCAGTGAGGTTTTGGGGTCTAATCCAGAGTTGGGTTCGTCACAAAATAGATAACGTGGATTTAAGGCAATGGCACGTGCTATTGCTACTCGTTTTTGCATCCCGCCTGATAATTCTCCTGGATATTTATGTTCCGCATCAAGAAGGTTAACGTGGTCAAGGCAAAATCGTGCGCGACGCATACGTTCCTTAACATTATCAGGAGAAAACATGTCAAGGGGGAACATTACATTTTCAAGCACTGATAGCGAATCAAATAACGCGGCGCTTTGAAATATCATGCCCATCTCGCGACGTAATGCCGCTCGCTCTGTTTTATTCATTTGCAAGAGATTGCGTCCGTCATAAATAACGGTACCTTGCGTGGGTTGGAGTAGTCCGACAAGACACTTCATTAATACGGTTTTTCCTGAACCACTTTGACCAATAATGAGGTTCGTTTTACCGCTTTCAAATGTAGTGTTGATACCCTTTAAAACTTGTTTGTCGCCAAAGGATTTATGAAGGTTTGTTACTTCTATCATGTGTAAATGAAGGAGATATTGTATGTTCAAAGTTAGTTTCCCGACATTAAGATAGAATGTTTGTTAGGAAAAGGTCGGAGAAAAGAATGAGCATGGAACTCGTAACGACGGCTGTAGTGGATGCTTTACCTACTTCTACGCTTCCGCCTTCGACGGTATAACCACAATAAGCGCTTACACTACTAATTATAAATGCAAAGAAGAAACTCTTGATAATGCCCATCCAAAAGAACCATTGCGTGAATTCATATTGAAGTCCAGCGGTAAGGTCGGCTGGTGTGATAATGTGAGCAATGTATGCCGTGGCGTAAGCTCCGATTATGCCACTGAATGTGCTGAAGATAACCAAGAGCGGAATCATTGTGAGCAACCCTAAAATTTTGGGTAAGATTAGAAATGATGCAGAGTTTACACCCATGATTTCGAGTGCATCTATCTGTTGGGAAGTGCGCATTGTTCCTAATTCGGAGGCGATATTTGATCCTACTTTTCCTGCAAGAATCAAACACATGATGGAACTTGAAAATTCAAGCAGCATAATTTCACGTGTTGTATATCCTGAAACCCATAGTGGCATCCATGGCGATTGGATGTTTAATTTTATTTGGATACAGATTACCGCTCCAATGAAGAATGAGATGAGTAAAACAATGCCTATGGAGTCAACCCCAAGTTGTTCCATCTCCTTGAGATATTGTTTGAAGAACATACGCATTCGTTCTGGGCGTGAGAATGTACGTCCCATTAATTGGAGGTAACGTCCTAAAGTTGCTAAATATTTTAATACCATAAAGAGTAACTTTTTCGTTTGTTTGAGTTTTGGTGCTTGCAAAGATACTGATTTTTTGAATGACAAGTAAGTTACGAATGCTGAGAAATGTGCAAGATTAGCGGAATGTGTTGTTTGAGATAAACAACTGTAAAATCATTTCTCCAAATTTTTCTAATTAATTAATAATGCTTAATTTTGTATGTTGAATAATTTGGATATTGTGAATAGCTATTGATATAACTTGAATATTAGGATAGTTATCCAGTAGTGGCACTGCTTTTTCTTTCTTTATCCTAACTCTTTTTTCATCTCTAAAGTGCTTTCAGTAGAATCTCTCTCTGTAGAATTTTCGGCACGTCCTTTATTTAGTGACGTCTCTTTTGTTGTTAACGCCAAAGATCGTATTGCTTTGGTGGGTAAAAATGGTGCAGGTAAGTCAACGATGTTAAAAATTATGGCTGGACTTCAACAACCCACTTCTGGTAATGTCGCAGTCCAACGTAATGTAACGCTTGGTTATTTGCCTCAGGTAATGGTTCTTACTGATGATTGCACCGTGCTTGAAGAGACAGAGAAGGCATTCAGTCACGTTCATAGCATGCAAGCAGAGATTGAACGGTTAGGAAATGAACTCTCAGAACGTACTGACTACGAGACTCCTGAATATATGGAACTCGTGGAGATTTTTACGCATAAGTCTGAGTATTTTCAGATGATAGGTGGCATGAATTACCGTGCAGAAATGGAACGTACGCTTCAAGGGTTGGGTTTTTCTATTTCAGATTTCTCACGCCCTACAAAGGAGTTTTCTGGCGGTTGGCGCATGCGCATTGAGTTAGCAAAATTGTTGTTGCAACGTCCTGAAGTTTTATTGCTTGACGAACCTACGAACCATTTGGACATAGAAAGTATTAGATGGTTAGAGCAATTTTTGCAAAAGTCAAGTGGTGCAGTAATTCTTGTAAGTCATGACCGCGCATTTATAAATAATGTTACAAACCGCACGTTGGAGATTTCTTGCGGAAAGGTTGTTGATTATAAGGTAGCTTACAATGATTTCGTTAAACTCCGCGCCGAGAGACGCGAGCAACAACTTCGTGCTTACGAAAATCAGCAGAAGGAAATTGCGGATATAAAGGACTTTATTGAACGCTTCCGCTATAAGGCAACAAAAGCCGTTCAAGTGCAAAGTCGCATTAAACAATTGGAGCGCATTGTGCCTATAGAAGTGGATGAAGTTGACAACTCAGCACTTCGATTAAAATTTCCACCATGTATGCGTAGTGGCGACTATCCAGTGATTTGTGAGCAAGTGCGTAAGGATTATGGTGAGCATTCTGTTTTTAGTAAAGTAGATTTAACCATTAAGCGCGGTGAAAAAGTTGCCTTTGTGGGGAAAAATGGTGAAGGTAAGTCAACTTTGGTCAAGTGCATTATGCAAGAAATTCCGCACGGAGGTTCTTTAAAAATAGGTCACAATGTGAGTATTGGGTACTATGCACAAAATCAAGCGCAATTGTTAGACGAAAATTTAACAGTCTTTGAAACCATCGACTATGTGGCACGTGGCGAAGTGCGACTCAAAATACGCGATATTCTCGGTGCATTTATGTTTGGCGGAGAAGCTGCGGATAAAAAGGTGAAAGTCCTTTCTGGTGGAGAGCGTAGTCGATTGGCAATGATAAAACTCTTACTTGAACCCGTCAATTTCTTGATTCTTGACGAACCCACCAATCACCTTGATTTGCGCACTAAGGATGTGCTTAAAGAGGCAATTTTGGCTTTTGACGGCACTGTTATTGTGGTGAGTCATGACCGTGAATTTTTGGACGGACTTGTTTCAAAGGTCTATGAATTTGGTGGGGGAGTTGTACGCGAACATATTGGCGGTATTTATGATTTCTTGAAAAAGAAAGATATTGAAAGTCTTGAGCAAATATCCTTGTCTCTTCCCAAACAATCAAATGTTTCAACGTCCATCTCATCGTCTGCTTCGATAGAAGGAAAACTTAGTTATGAGCAACAAAAAGAGCGTGCAAAGTTAGTGAAGAAAGCTGAGCGACGTGTGAAAGATGCTGAACTGGAAATAGAGCGAATAGAGTCTTTAATTGCCGAAGTAGAGGGTAAATTGGCAACGCCAGAAGGCGCCACATCAATGCCGCTTTTTGAACAACATGCTTCATTGAAGAAACAATTAGATAAGGTCGTTGAAGAATGGGAACTCGCTATGGAGGAGATGGAGCTACTCACCGAACCACAATGACATGTGAGGTGATTTTTTTATTTAACAAACAACTTCCGTCATGGTATATACAAACCTACCACTAACATATTTACCATTTGTGTCCAATGAAAGGCCACCAAAGAGTGCTTTGCGCATCCTCTTTCTGAATATTATGCCAATGAAGCAAGTGACGGAAGAGGACTTTTGTCGTTCCTTAAATTTTCAGGATGTAGATGTAGAATTGTTACCTATGAAAATTTCTGGGCAAACCTATAAGACTACACCTCAAGAATATGTTGATTCATATTATTCAGATTTTGAAGAATATCAGAATGGTTCCTATAATGGTTTGATTGTAACAGGTGCTCCTCTTGAAGCACTGGACTTTGAACAAGTGCGTTATTGGTCCCAACTTAAAGAAATTATGGAATGGGCAACGACCCATGTTTCGTCTTCGCTATACATTTGCTGGGGAGCCCAAGCGGCTATGTATCATCATTTTGGAATACCAAAGTATGATTTGCCAGAAAAGTGCTTCGGAATTTTCCCCCATCGCTCGTTGAAGCAACATCCCCTCATGGAGGGATTGCATCCTCAATTTCAGATGCCAAACAGTCGGCATACGGAAGTTCATAAAATAGATTTTCCCTCAGCATGTCAAGTTCTTGCTGAAAGTGATGAGACAGGGGTTGGTATTATGATTTCTAATGATGGTCGCGAGGTATATGTTGTTGGTCATCTTGAATATGAGCCATACACCCTTCATAATGAATATCTCAGGGATTTAGAGAAGGGGGAAAAGATTTCTCCACCTAAAAATTATTATCTTAATAACGCGCCTGAGCAAGGCGTTGACTATTCTTGGAAAGATTCTTGTTGTCAGTTCTTCCGTAATTGGTTAAATATTTTACAAAAAGTAGATTAGATAAATTTGTGTATCTTAATTTCTTATGTTTTAAGAAAATATAAAGTGAAACTAATAAAAAAAGAGCAAAGAGGTTATAACTTCTTTGCTCTTAATTGTTTACACATTATTTAGGATTCTAATTTCCAATGTATGCTATCCGCATCAGTGGGCATACGCCAATCCCCTCGAGGTGAGAGTGAGCAACTGCCTACTTTAGGACCATCAGGGAGGCAACTACGTTTAAATTGTTGCATAAAGAAGCGACGAGTGAAGGTGTTGATCCAGTGGGTGATGGTGGCAGAATCGTAAGTGCCCTGGAAGGTTTGCTCGGCAATGAAGCGGATTTTTTCAGGGGTAAATCCGTTGCGCAGTGTATGATATAGGAAGAAGTCGTGTAGTTCGTAGGGACCAACGAGGTCTTCAGTTTTTTGCTTTATTGTGCCATCCGTAGCAGCAGGGATTAGTTCGGGTGAGATGGGGGTGTTGACCACATCCAAAAGAGTGTTGCGTACTATTTCAATTTCAGTTGCGAGTGCTTCATGGATGACTAAATGCTTCACAAGTGTCTTGGGCACCGATCCGTTTACGCCGTACATTGACATGTGATCCCCATTGTAAGTTGCCCAACCAAGAGCAAGTTCTGAGAGGTCGCCCGTGCCAATGACCATTGCGCCCTTGCTATTTGCGAAGTCCATAAGGATTTGCGTGCGTTCGCGTGCCTGACTATTTTCGTAGGTAACGTCGTGCTTCGCAGGGTCGTGGTGAATATCGGCAAAGTGTTGCATTACGGCATTAGCAATGGGGATTTCAAGTGTAGTAATCTCCAGCTGCTTCATCATTTCTAATGCATTCTGATAGGTGCGGTCAGTTGTGCCGAATCCGGGCATAGTAATGCCGTAGATATTGCTTCTTGAGATTCCTAAAGCATCGAAAGCGCGTACTGTTACAAGTAGGGCAAGAGTAGAGTCAAGTCCGCCACTTATACCAATTACCGCTGTGCTGCTATGTGTGTGCTGGAGGCGCTTCATGAGTCCTTCTACCTGAATATTGAAGATCTCCTCGCAACGCTCCTGGCGCTCCTGCTCATTCTCGGGGATAAAGGGTAGGGCGGCGTAGCGTCGTTCCAAGGTTGTGAATGAGGGGGCATTGAAGGGAATTTCTGTATGAAGGGGGCAGATTCCGTTTGCAAGTGTTACGGCTTGCTTAAAGAGGCTGTTCTCCAGCCGTGCATGGCGAAGACGCTCAATGTCGATTTCGCCAGTGATAAGTTGTTCCTTGTGGAGGAAGCGCTTCCCTTCCTTAATCATTTCGCCCTTTTCTGCAATAAAGGCTTTTCCAGAGAGTACAAGGTCTTGTGTGCTTTCTCCATACCCAGCTGATGCACAAATGATTGCGCTGATATCGTTCTTGCTTTGGTTGAGCAATGCAGAACGAAGTTTCGCATGTCGTCCAGCACTCTCGGGGAAGGCTGCTGGTGCAAAAATAACATCGGCCCCCGCCAGCATGAGTGGGGTAGCGGTAGAGAGTGGAGCGAGTGTGTCATTGCCAAAGACGATGCCAAAAGTGAAATCAGGGGTTGTGAATAATTGGTTGGCGGAGAAGGGGACTTTGACTTCACCTATTTGAATGTAAGCATCTGTGGGTAATGTAGCTCCCGAGGTAAACCATCGTGTTTCAGAAGCTTCAGCATGGTTGGCAAGATACGTTTTGGGTACCACTCCCCATACCTTTCCTTTTCCTATTACTATTGCGCAATTATATAATTGCTGGTTGTATAGCAGAGGTGCACCTACGATAGCAAAAGTCGTGAGTGTTGAAGTTGCTTCTACGATGTTATGTAATTCCCGATTTACAGCTTCAATAAGGGGACGTTGAAAGAATAGGTCGTTGCATGTTGCTCCCGTTATACTTAATTCGGGGAAGCATACGACGCCCACACGTTGCTCATCTGCTTTCTTTAGCAACGAAATGATATGCTGAGTATTTAGCGTGCAATTTGCTACAGTAACTTGGGGTACTGCGGCTGCTAATTTTATAAATCCAAACATGGTAGTGGAAGGTTAAAGGTTAACGGTGAGGGGGGATGTTGCCTTATTTCTTTGCAAGCTTTATTATCAGTTCGTCCATTGACTTACGCTGTTTTTCCTTGGGTTCATCAGCGGGATAACCGATGGGGATAATTACGACAGGTTCGAGGTATTCGGGGATTTCAAACTGATTGAAGAGTTCTTCACGATTGAAGTTACACACCCAGCAAGTTCCCAGTCCTTGTTCTGCAGCGGCAAGGCAGATATGCTCGGTGATGATGGCCACATCAATGTCACCGTGGGCTTTTAGGTCTTGCTTACGTACCCATTCCTGCTCCTTGTTTTTATAGATGATAATGCAGGTACTAACTGTTTCAAACCATGATCGGTTGTAACACTGCTTCACTGCATCCATCTCTTTTTTATTAGTTATAAGTTGCAATTTCCATGGTTGAAAATTCACGGCTGAGGGGGCAAGGCGTGCACATTGAAGAACGTAATCTAACTTTTCTTGCTCAATGGTAAGAGGATGATATGAGCGTACGGAATAACGCTTTTGACAAAGTTCAATAAAGTTCATGGTGTTAAAAGAGAGAATGACCGCAAGGCGGAATTAAATGAAAAAAGGAGAAAGGAGAAATATGCTATCGTCTAATTAAGACTATTGATTTCTCATTTCTCCTTTCTTATTTTAGTGTTTTACTTGTTGATTTCGCCCAACTTCAAGCAGAGCTCGTCAAGCTGCTTCTGATCCACAAATGAGGGCGCATCAAGCATGACGTCGCGACCAGAATTGTTCTTGGGGAACGCGATGCAGTCACGAATGCTATCAAGACCTGCAAAGAGGCTCACGAAGCGGTCAAGACCATAGGCCAAACCACCGTGAGGAGGTGCACCATACTTAAATGCATTCATCAAGAAACCGA
>CALFGU010000248.1 GCA_937877685.1 uncultured Prevotella sp. | reverse complement strand
GTAATAGGGGGATACGGTGGTGATGGAAAGAAGGTGCATTGTGAAATATAATGATTTTCTAAAAAATAAAGAATAATATAGGAGTTGCCTCATTACCACAGACCCCTCCGCCCTTTGGGCACCTCCCCTAACTTTGGGGAGGATTTTATATTACTTCCTTTCGCTTGTTTTTTCCAATAGGAAACCCAAATGAGGTAGTCTAACTAAAATGTCCCTCTAAGTTAGGGGGACGAGCAACGAAGTTGCGGAGGGGGTCTGTAAAATCCTTGGTTATTGCGATGTTATCTCTTTAAGTAAAACGAAATTCCCATCCCATTTCCTTCAAATGCTCACAGCAATCATCGGCGGAGGCGCAGCAGGATTCTTCTCCGCCATTGCCTTAAAAGAAAAATGCCCTTCGGCGCGCGTCATTATCTTTGAGCGCGCCAAGAAATGCCTTGCTAAAGTAGAAATTAGTGGGGGCGGGCGTTGTAACTGTACGAACTCGTTTGCGAAAGTGGGAGACTTGAAAAGCGTTTACCCACGTGGGCACAAGTTAATGAAACGCTTGTTCAACGTGTTCAATCATGAGGACGCCTATGCCTGGTTTGAGCGCCACGGGGTGGCACTTACCACGCAGGAGGACCAATGTGTGTTCCCCGTTTCCCAAGATAGTCACAGCATTACCTTATGCTTGCAGAACGAAGCCAAAAGGTTGGGTGTGGAAGTGAGAACCCTTCACGAACTCACGGCACTTACGCCCCCCTCTGAGGGCAATCCGAGCTACACATTGGCGTTTCGCGACCGCCCCACAGAGACTGCCGACTGCGTTATCCTCACGGCGGGCGGACAACCTCGGGCTGACGGACTCTTGAGTCAACTTCAGCGCCTCGGCATTGCCATTCAGGCGCCCCACCCTTCCTTATTCACGTTCACCATTGCCCACAAACCGCTCACGGAACTTATGGGCGTCGTAGTAGAAGGGGCATCGGTGGCACTGGCAGGCACTAAGTTCCGTGCACAAGGACCTCTGCTCATCACGCATTGGGGATTGAGCGGACCAGCCGCCTTAAAACTCTCCTCACATGCCGCCCTGCACCTTGCAGAAGCCGATTACCGTAGCGACATCCTTATCAACTGGACGGGCGATGGCAGTCCTGACACCGTGCTTGCCGAACTGCAAACCCTTGCGGGCACTTATCCGCAACGCCAAGTGACGAGTGTGCGCCTCCAAGGGTTGCAAAGTCGCCTGTGGGACTATCTCGTGGAGCGCAGTGGCATTGCCCCCGAACGCCGTTGGGCGGAGGTGGGAAAGAAAGGGTTGAACAAACTCGTAAACACCCTTACCGCCGACGTCTATCCCATTGCCGGGCGCTATCCTCACCGCGAGGAATTCGTGACTGCTGGAGGCGTGGCGCTCAGTGCCGTTCACCCCAACACCTTAGAATGTAAAGCGCTCCCCGGTCTCTATTTCGCCGGCGAACTGCTCGACATCGACGCCGTAACTGGCGGATTCAACCTACAAGCTGCCTGGACCACGGGATTCGTAGTGGGACAGGCGGTGGCAACAAGCGAAATGAGGGAAGCGTAGTCTGACTACACTTCCCTCATTTATTTTTAATCACTCGTAACAGCGCAACTCGTTTTTGTTGAAATAGAAGGGGCCTACGACAAATGCGTCATCATCCGCATCGAAGAAGAACCAAGGGTTATCAATGGGGTTTAAGTTGCGCACAATATGCTGATCGCGAGCGGGGGTATTGCCTTCGGCACACATAATTGCCACCTTGCCCGACGCATTTCTTGCTACGTCAACCACAATTACGGCATGGCCGTATTTACGTCCTGGACGGGCGGGATAAACCAAGACATCACCGGGTTGGACTTCCTGAATGGAGCGAGGCTTCGTTTCGTGGAAGACGGAGTATGTGCTACACATGCCATAAACTTTGCGCATGTAACTCTCGAATGCCTTTCGCGAACTGCCACCCTTGTAACGCATGTTCTTACCGTTCACATCGCGGAAACAGATTTCGGAATAGCGACCCGTCTGCCACAGATATTCGGCACGCAAACGCATGGTGACGTCGGCACATTGCTCATAGTTGCTCAAGAGTGGGTTGTCTATCACCGCCGTTCCCAACCATTGATAATTCGCATTACCTCCCGTAAACAACTGAATCTTGGCGCCCGCCTCCTTCAAGGGAAGGTTGCGCAAGTATGCCGCATAACTCCCCTCGTTTGCCTCAACGCGACTGTAACCAAGGGGCGCAGGGATGTCCCCAATAGTCTCAGCGTGCCACGGATTACTGTGCGTGTAAGAATAGTATAACCAGCCCCCAGCGAGAAGTCCAACAACGAAGAGCACAAGAAACGTAATGCCAATAATCTTTTTCATAACAACTGTGTTTTTAAAGGTATTTATAATAATGTGTTTTGCCGTAAGGTGCAGGTGCCGCTCTGATGGAAAAGAAAGCACCGCTTGATTTCTGATGCAAAGTTAAACACACCATAAGAACCTTAAAAAAATAAAAACTTGCGTTGTATCAACCCCCGTGTTTAATGTACGAACCACCCCGCCTTGAATGCTCAAAACAAACCTACTTATAGGGAAAATAATCTCTCAAACTCGGCGCACAATTTAAGACTTAAGGCGCAGAGTTTGAGAGATTGTTACGCACATGTCCATTTCTAATTTCAGCAAGCGTGTTGTAGGGCTCGGTGAAACTGACTTTCCCCGTGATAATTGCGGTTAAAAAAAATTGGGACGCCTCACGCGGAGGTGTCCCAATAATGTGTTTATGCGTGATTCACAAGGATTACTTCACGAAACGCTTCTGACCATCGATGATGTAGAGACCAGGAGTTGTAATCTTGTTCAAGCGACGACCGCTAAGGTCATAGATGCCCTGCATCTTCGGAGTGTTGATAACAACACCTGAAATGTCTGTAGGATCGTTATAACCTGCGAGCAATGCATCGTACTTAGCCTGAAGTTCAGCAAGAGCAGTTGTGATGTCTTCAGCAGTAGCTGCGCTGTTCTTAGACACTGTCATTGCTTCAAACATTTCATTTGCAGCTTCCTTATAAGCAGCGATGAACCAAGCGTACTTTTCTTCGCCCAAGTTCTTATATTCGTCCTTCAATGAGTTAACAACTGTTGAGGGATTGTCGATAGAGAATTCAGACATTGCGAAGAATGCGTGACCGCCATACGTGCTGTTGCCAGGACCAGAAGAAGCCGTTACTGTGAAACGGAGGTACTTGTAACCTGCGGGCAATTCGAGCAACTTAGAAGTCCAATACTGACCGAGCTTAGAGTAAGCGGGCAAGGGATTAGAACCACTCGCGTTGAATGTTGAGATAGTCTTGCCGAAGTTCTTACCATCCTTACTTGCAGATACCTTAATGCTTGAAGGTGCAGGTGATGTAGTAGAAGCAGAACTAGCCTTACGAGTAGCGTAAGTGAATGTGAATTCAGACAATGCCATATCTTCGCCAAGGTAAACCTGAACGTAGTGGTCACCACTTACTGCTGTACCACTCCATTGCGTATGGAGGTAAGAAGAAGTGTTACCGTCGAGCAAAGCAGCGATACCGCCACCATCACTTGCCGTACCAACTACGTTTTGGTCTGCATTTGTTGAGAGGTAGAATGCATTTGACTTGTTGTCAACCTGTAAGGGGAGTGCGCCGGGGAGAACTACGTCTTCGCCCATTTCTTCGAGCAAGTTGTTAGTCTTAGTGATGAGCGCAGCAAGTTCAATCTTGTTGAGTTCATCTTCATTCAAGACCTTAGCAGTGATATACCACCAAGAGTTTTCATCACCTTCGTATGACCAACCGAGCACTGTGCCGTTATTATGATTGAGTGACTGGCTCTTACCTTCCTGACACTGAACAGCCATTACGCCATTGCCAAGAGGAATCAACTTGAAGGCAACCGTAGGAGTAGTGCCCTGAACTGTAGCCTGCTTACCAGATTCCAACTCATCAATATAAGTGTTTGTAGCCTTATTCTTGATGTAATAAAGGTCCTTACCGCCGGCAGGTTCAAAGAACCAACGCTGAGCAGCCTTAGTTGCGTTGATATTCACACCCTTAACAACCTTAGTACCAGTAGTTGCTTCCATAGCAGTTGTCTTCTTCTTGTAAGTAGTCAACTGATATTCACTACCGTTAATGATACCAACAACAGCGTCGGGGTTTGTCTTGATAGCGTCAACCACAGCGAAGAGGTTTTCATAAGCAGAAGCGTATTCTTCTTCCTTATTGCCGTCAAAGACTGCCTGAGCAATTTCTGTGAGTTCGGGAAGGTTGCCCTTATAAACTTCGCGGTAGTAACCCACCTTCTTGTTAGTGTCGTCAAAGTACTTCAACATTTCAGTAGCTTCCTCAAGAAGACCCTGCAAAAGCACACGCTGAGTAGCAACTTGGTCACCAGTAGCAATAACTGTAGTGTTGTCGCCATTCATTACCTCTACGTTAGCTTCACCCTTCATCAACATGAGCGCAACTTCGTCAGAGATTTGCATCTTCTTCTTGTTAGCGAATGCCATAATCTCACCGTCGGCATTACGTACGAGGTAACCGATACCGCCAGTACCTTCCAACGTTACAAATCCTTCAGAAACGGTATAAGTATGCGCACTTGCGGGTTCATAGAAGTAAGCGTAGTTACCAACTTCTGAAGTAGTGAAACCATCAAAGAGAGAGAGTTCCTGACCTGTGCTACCGAGCATCTTCTGACCCGTACCGTCGTTGATAAACAAGGGAGCGAGATTTTCCTTCAAGCCCATCTTCTTCACTTCTGCGATAGCCGCGTCAATGTCGCTCTGAGGACAGTTGTAGTTTGAGTTAGAGTAGTCACCAACAAAGCGGTCGGTCATCTCTGTCAAGGCACCGTGAGCACGGAAGAACTCAGTGAGGTCTTCACCTGCCGCAATACATGTCTGCTTATAGAAGTGGAGCAAACCATACTTACCACTCTGCTCATAACCTCTCTGCATGGGTTGCTGACGCATAAGTTCGTAAAGACGGGGGTAGAAACTTGTGTTATGACCCAAGATATGGTAGTACATAAACAAGCGATAGTACATGTGAGTCAAGGCCCAAATGTTATTGGTATAGAAGTCGCCGCCAGGAGTATTGAATGCGCGAGCAACATTTTCCAAATTACCTTCAGAACCATTCACACGTGAAGTGCTCTTACCGAAATACCAAACCACAACATTTGAGAAGAGGTTATTCGTTACTTCAGTCAAACCATTAAGTGTGAAAGGCTGCTGATGCTGGTGGCCTATTTCGTGACCAGGTCCCCAGTGCGAACCAGCGTCTGTAATCATAGTTACGATAACAGACTCCATAGTGTTATAGTTATAACCAGAGTGGTCCCAAGAACCGTACATGTAACCCGTAGGTACGCCGAAAGCCAAACCGTGTACGTTATAGTAGTCGTCATAATTACAAGCGAGACCATCCTGAAGCGTTCCTGTGTGAGAGATTACTTCATCCTTGCCAGAATAAGGAGACTTCCAAGTAGCGTTAGCCGCATCAACGGCTGACTTAGGAGCAACACCCATCAACATACGTTCCCAAAGCATCACCTTGTCCCATTCTTCGAGAGACTGCTTAGCAATGTTTTTACCTGTTAACAAGGTCTTCATACCCTTATTCACACCTCCGCCTTCGTCAACGCAATCTTTGTCTTCGAGAGGGAATTGGAGGGTCATGTACTTACCGAGCATGGTGAAGTCAACGTGAGAAGCGCGAGCTGTGTAGTAATCCCAGTCGGCGTTATCGTCACCTTCGCCCCAAAGTTCGTCACCTACGAGGTTGAAGAAGCCGTTAAGATTACCGCCTTCTACGTGAACCTTGATGTTATCATAGTCTGTCACCTTGCGAACACAAGATTTGTTACCATAACCTGCGGCGCTGTTGAACGACTGAACTACATAGTTGAAACAACCTGTCAAACCATCGCCATAAACGGGGATGATGTTCAAACCTTCTTGGAGTTTGTAACCTTCATCATACGCACCGCCGGGCTTACCATGGCCTTGCCAAGAAGCGAAATAGAGTGTAGAACCCGTTTCTACCTTACCTTCAACGAAGATATAGAGCACCTGGCGATTGTTAGCGTAAAGACCGAGAGGGTTATTCAAATTGGTGTGCGCCTGCATACCTAAACCCTGCGCAGCTGCTTCCTTATTACAATAAGGTTCGATCATCTGCACACGGAGACGCTTTGCATATTCACCATCCCAAGCGGGCTTGCCTTCAACAGCGTTAGCTTCGTCCCAAGTTCCGTCAACCGTCATCTTAAGCACCATGTTCTGGAGTGTACGATTGAGGGCCTTGAAATTGTCATCCTCCTTCATTTGTTCAGAAGTATAACCGGCATAAGCATCAGCGAGCTGTGTGCACAACTTATCCTTGAAGAGCGCAGCGAGTGCGGCATTCCAAGCAGTAACATCGTCAGCCGTGGGATTCATATCCTTAAGACTTTCCCAGTTTTGGTTTAAAGTTGCTTCATCAATCTCAACCTCTGTCAACTTCCACTGAGAAGCACCTGCAGCACTTTCCCAACATACAATACGATGCGAAGAGTTGCTGTGCATATAACCATGGGTGTTTGTGTCAGAAGATGCGCGGAGCGTATAACCCGAACCAGCCTTAGAGCACTTCATAGTGCAGTTGCCATCAAGCTTATCCTCGTTCACAAGTGTCCAAGCGCCAGAAGTTGCCTTAGAACTACGGAGATAAAGACCTGTACCCAAATTGCGAAGACGGTAAGTAGAAGTACCCACCTTAGACACATACCACATCTGACTATAGTCAGACGCATCTGTAATAGATGTTGCGGCAAAAGCATCAGCAGTTGCCGACATCGAACGGTCAGTGTACTGCAAGTTTGTGAACATGTACACCTTGCCTTCTTCAATCTGCGCCACCATTGTCAAAGGAAGGAGGAGCAACATCGAAAGCATCGTTCTTAATGAAGTAAAGAATTTCATAAAGATTTTGATTAAATGAATGAATGTTTGTTATGTTCTCGTTTCAGATACAGCATATTATCTGCGATGCAAAGTTACGGATTAATTTTCAATGCTGACAAATTTTTGTTAGGATTAGTTGCCATTACGGGCGATAATTTGTCACATTCAGGTGTCACACGAGCGAGCGACTTTTTAACACAATGCACTTCTTTTCTGCATCCCTACGCATTTGTAAACACTTATGAATCAGTATACGGCACGTACTCAAAATAAAGTAACTAATTCGGCGCCCTAAGTCTCAAATTCGACGCCCTAAGCCTCTAATTGTTTGCGCTATTTCTAAGTTGGTTTTCGCCCTGTGGCTTCTGCTGCAATTTTAGGGCGAGGAAATCAAAAAAGAGACCCTCTGCCCGAGTGAGCAAAGGGTCTCATTTATCCATGTGTTTCGCTGATTTACAGCAATGTCGTTAATACGCAATGCGATGTGGGAAGGGTTGCTTCTTACCTGCCGAGCGTGCGGGAGCGGGAGTGAGCGCGTCATCACGCTTCACCTTCGGACCGGGCACGTAAGGACTGCGCATCAAAATATAACGGATGCGCGCACACTGCTGGGGCGAAAGTTCGTTGAGGTAACTCACGGCATAGTCCATGATGTTCGTAGAAACGAACTTTTCTCCCGTAAGGCTGTTCGTACGTTCCGCCAACTGCGCCACGAGTTCGTCTGTAAACACGCCGTCATAGGGATAGTTGCTCAGGAGATACTGATCATACTTCGCCTTATTGTAAGTGGGCGTGTCGTCACAGAAGTCTGTGTCGATGTCACAGTCACGGCTGTACGTCACAGGGTCTTCGCCAAAAGCATGACGGAGTCCGAGGTAATGAGCAATCTCATGGCAGAGCGAACCTACGATTTCCGACGTCTTATATTGCTCGGGCTCGAGGTCATAAATGTAACGCGAGTTTACATATACGCAGTGCGGATAATTAAGTTCCGAAGCGGGGCGCATCTCCATGAGTTTGGGCATACCTGCTAAGGTGTCGGGGTGCAAGGTATAGGGGAAGGAAGAAATGCCGAGCACTGCATCGTTCTTTTCTTTGAAAAGGCAGATGTTCAGATACTTAGTCTGGTCCCACATATAGTGAGCGTAAGCAGAATCCTTGAGGAATTCCGTGCTGTTCATCGTAGCGATGCGCACCTTTTGGCGATCTACGCCCGGTTCAGGCATAATGTTTCCGTCAGGATCAACTTCTGCCAACTTGAATTGGAGTTTTAGGTCCACGCCACAGTTAGCGAAGCGGCGGTTTACGGCATCAAGCACCTTGGGAAGGTGACCTTCTGCAATGTATTCAAGGGGTTGACTCTTCTGAGAGTAGAACACGTGGAAGACAACGGGAATTTCATACACCGTCTCGTTAGTTGCGTATTCCACTTCCTCAGTTTCTCCGCCATTGTTTACGTTATCGTCGCCTCCAGGATTCTCTGCCAGGTCATCTCCGCTATCAGAGCAAGCGAAGAGTGCGAGAGAAAGGAGAGAACCAAAGAATAACTTCTTCATATTCGTTTGTTAGTAATAAGGTTATGAGGTTGTGAGGTTGCTACGTTTTGAGGTTTTGAGAATCATTCGGATGGTGTGCAGTTTCTGTTTCATTTCCGCATGGTTCTTATAACCTTAAAACCTTATAACCTTACAACCTCTAAAATTATTACTCGTTATAAGCGAAACCAACTGACTCATTCAAGCCACAGCTTACGCAGTTGTCAACCACCTTACCGTTTGCCTGAACGTAAACAATCACGCGAGCGTCGCGGAGTACGTCAAGTTTGTAATCGCCTGTGCCCTTAGCGTAAAGCGCACTCTTATTGAATTCGCAGCAGAAGTTGTAAACGCTACCAACTTCTGTGTCGTTGCCATTGTTCAACGCAAAACCGTTGCCAGAAGCGGGAGCGATGTCCTTAACACCTGCTTCGTGAACCCAAAGATTCACATCTGTAGTACCGCTCTGCTGGAAGAACACATTGTCTTGAACAAGCGCAACGGTAACCTTGTATTCGCCAGGATTGTCGCACTTTACGTTTGTAGAAACACTGATAACGCCAGTTTCTTCATTATAAGAAGTTGCAACAGCAATAGCTGATTCTGAACCCTTATTGCAAAGTTCAGGAATAGAAGTGTTCAAGAATTTATAGAAACCATCTGCATTGACGCCATACTCCAAATATTCGTTATCAAAGTTGAGCTTCAACGTGGGATAACTTGAAATACCAGCCTGAATACGGAGCTTTTCAGCAGCAGCGCTGTAAAGGGGGTCGCCAGAAGTGAAGGTGTGGAGTGCCATAAGCACAGCCTTGTCCTTATTTGCTGTGTTCTTAAAGAAGTTATGGAGTGCAGTGATGGCGTTTGGGCAATACTGACATGTAACACCTGTGCCCTGAACGATAAGTGTGCGACGCTTGAAATCCTTTGAAGCAGGGTTTTCGTCAGCAGGCACAGCGGGGATATCGCTTACCGCAGTAACGTTGAGAAGTGCGTCAGCCTTTGTGTTGTCAGTGCCATAAGACGCCCAGAACTGGTAAGTGCCAGTAGTTTCAGGCGTAAACTTCTGATTTGCAAGTTTTGTGCTGCTGCTTCCTTCAATAAGATAAATCGAAGCATTAGAAGTTACGTCCTGTCCGTCCTTATTAAATACGGCAAATTCAATAGTTGCG
>CALFGU010000247.1 GCA_937877685.1 uncultured Prevotella sp. | reverse complement strand
AAAATTATACGACAATGATATATAAATGGAATTACGAACTGCCGTCTCCCGAGGTGAAGACCGCTGAGGAGCAGTTGGCGAACGAAGTGGGAGTACATCCCGCTTTGGGTCATCTGCTGTTCCAAAGAGGGTTCACCACGCCTCAAGAGGCAAAGCGCTTCTTCCGCCCGCAACTGACCGACTTACACGACCCGTTCCTGATGAACGACATGCAAGAGGCTGTTGACCGATTGAATGAAGCGATGATTCGAAAGGAGCGCATCATGGTCTATGGTGACTACGACGTGGATGGATGTACGGCGGTGGCTTTGGTTTACAAGTTCTTGCGCGACTTTTATCCCAACGTTGATTACTACATCCCCGACCGCTATGACGAAGGTTATGGCGTTTCAAAGAAAGGTGTGGAGTTTGCTGCGGAATCTGGTGTGAGTTTGATTATTGTTTTGGACTGCGGCATTAAGGCGATTGAGGAGATTGCGTATGCTAAGGAACTCGGTATTGATTTTATTATCTGCGATCACCATGTTCCTGACGCCGAACTCCCTTGCGCGGTGGCCATTCTCAATCCTAAGCGCGAGGATAATCGTTATCCTTACACCGATCTTTCAGGTTGTGGCGTGGGATTCAAGTTTATGCAGGCTTTTGCGCAGAGCAATGGCATTGAATTCAATCAGTTGCACCAATTATTGGACCTCTGTGTCATCAGTATTGCTTCTGACATCGTGCCTATTATGGGTGAGAACCGCATATTGGCATATCATGGTTTGCGCATCTTAAACAGCAAACCCTCGGTGGGACTTCGTGCGGTGTGTGAGATTTGCGGTGTGGGCGATCGCGAAGTTACGATGAACGACATTATTTTCAAGATTGGTCCACGCTTGAATGCTTCGGGCAGAATGCAAAATGGTAAGGAGGCAGTGCAACTCCTTGTGGAGCGTAATCCTGCCGAGGCGTTGGAATTGGCAAACTTGATTGACCAATACAACGATGCGCGTAAGGATTTGGATAAGCAGATGACCGAGGAGGCAATTGAAATTGCGAAGCAAACTCCTGGCATTGACGAACACCGTTCTGTGGTGATTTATAACGAAACCTGGCACAAGGGGGTTATTGGTATTGTGGCTTCTCGCTTAACAGAATTGTACTATCGCCCAGCCGTGGTGCTCACTCATAGTGAGGGTATCGCTACAGGCTCAGCCCGTTCGGTTTCAGGCTTTGATGTGTATAGTGCAGTGCAACATTGTGCCGACCTTCTTGAGAACTTTGGAGGTCACACGTATGCTGCGGGACTCTCGCTTAAAGTGGAGCATGTGGAAGAGTTTAAGCAGCGCTTCGAGGCCTATGTGTCGGAGCACATTTTGGATGAGCAGACGCAGCCTACGCTTGATATTGATGCGCAACTCGACTTTAGCGACATCAATATGAAGTTCTATCAGGACTTGAAGAAATTCTCGCCCTTCGGACCCGGAAATCCGAAACCCATCTTCTTTACCCCTCGTGTGTATGACTATGGCACGAGCAAGGTGGTGGGTCGCGGACAGGAGCATATCAAACTCGAACTTGTGGATAACAAGAGTAGCAACGTCATGAACGGAATTGCTTTCGGGCAAAGTTCACAGGCGCGTTACATCAAGACAAAGCGCGCGTTCGACATCTGTTACACCCTTGAGGAAAATACCCACAAGCGTGGCGAAGTGCAACTTCAAATTGAGGATATCCGTCCGCAGGAGTAATGTCTCTCATCTTTTCTTGAGACAAAAGAACAACAGTTTTTAGACAGAGGTATATAAGAGCAAAAGGTGCTTTTGAGGTTTTTAGACAAAAGAACATAAGAGCAAAAGATGCTTTTGAAGTTTTTGGACAAAAGAACAAAAGAACATAAGGTGCTTTTAGTTTTAGAATAGAAAGTGCATTCGATTAACTTTTGTTTTTATGTACTTCTGTCTAAACGCATAAAGCAAAGCATTCTTACTATGTCCTTCCGTTCCATCTTACAACAATATTGGGGGTATCCCGACTTTCGCGGCATTCAAGCGGACATCATCCGCAGTATTGCCGAGGGTCGGGATACACTTGGTTTGATGCCTACGGGTGGCGGTAAGAGCATCACGTTTCAAGTACCGGCGCTCGCCATGGAGGGAGTCTGTCTTGTCGTCACGCCTCTTATTGCGCTGATGAAGGACCAGGTGCTCCACCTCAAGCAACGTGGTATCACGGCGGAGGCAGTCTTTACGGGGCAAAGTCGTGACGAGGTGATGCGCATCTTAGACAATGCCGTTTTGGGCGGTGTGAAATTCCTCTACGTCTCTCCCGAGCGCATCGCTTCCGAACTCTTCCAACACAAGGTTAGAGGCATGAAGGTGTGCTTTATTACCGTAGATGAGGCTCACTGTATTTCGCAATGGGGTTATGACTTTCGTCCGGCGTATCTTAAAATTGCAGACCTCCGAAAGTTAGTTCCCAACGTGCCCGTTCTTGCACTCACCGCCACGGCTACGCCACAGGTGGTTGATGATATCCAAGACCTTTTGGGATTCTCCGAGAAGAATGCCTTCCGCATGAGTTTCGAGCGCAAGAACTTGCGTTACATTGTGCGCACCACGGAGAATAAGTTCAACGAACTCGTGCATATTCTTCGCAGTGTGGTAGGTCCGGCGATTGTATATACGCGCAGTCGTCAGGGAACGGTAGATGTGGCGCAGGCACTCGTTGCTGAGGGGTTCACAGCCTTGCATTATCATGCCGGACTCTCTAATGTGGAGAAGGATGTGCGACAGCGCTCGTGGCAAGAGGATGACACGCGCATCATGGTGGCAACCAATGCCTTCGGGATGGGGATTGACAAACCCGATGTGCGACTGGTGATTCACCTGGAGGCACCCGATTCCATCGAAGCCTATTTTCAGGAGGCGGGACGCGCAGGGCGTGACGGCAAATGCTCTTATGCCGTTTTGTTGCAGGATCGTGGGGACAATTCACGGATGCTTCGCACGGTGGGTGAGAATTTTCCTGAACTCGATTACGTACGTAATATCTACGATGACTTGGCCAATTTCTTCCAGATGCCAGAGGGGGAAGGCGAGGGCGTAACGCGTGAGTTCCAACTCGACAAGTTTTGTGTGAATTTCCGACGCTTCCCCATTCAGGCGGAAAGCGCTTTGCGCATTCTCGAACTTGCGGGCTACTTGCATTATCGTGAGGCGGAGGAAAACGTATCGCGTGTGATTTTCTTGGTGAATCGTGACGACCTTTACCGACAGGCGGGACTTACGCCCATGCTTGACCGTGTGCTCAACGCACTCTTGCGCCATTATTGCGGACTCTTTGCGGATTATGTGATGATTGATGAAGAGGTACTGGCAAAGACCTGTGGTTGTTCCCCTCGCGAGGTTTATGAACAATTGAAAGCGCTGACGCACATGCGTATCTTAAACTACATTCCGAAGAAGCGCGCCTCGTATATCACTTACCTGACGCGCCGACTCGAAGGGCGTCATCTCTTATTCCCGCCCATTGTCTATGCCCTGCGAAAGGAGCGCTACATAGAGCGCATTAATTGTGTCATAGACTATGCTTCGCGCACGGATGTGTGTCGCAGTGTCTATCTGTTGGATTATTTTGGCGAGAAGGAGGCATCACCTTGTGGCGGTTGCGACGTTTGTTTGCACGAACAGCGCAGTGCGCTCCAACCAGAGGCGGTTGCTCAGATGATTTTAAAGCACCTTGCTGATGGACTTCCACATCCTGCCGCTGAACTCTCAAAACTCTGTGCCGATGTGCCTACTGCGGTGAAGAAACAGGCGTGGGAGTGGCTCGTGGCACAGGAATATGTGGTGCTGAAAGATGGAAATATTCAGTGCATACGCACTTCGTGAAAATAGAACCTTAAATAGGGAAAACAATTAGAGGCTTACGGCGCACAAAGAGTAACTTACGGCGCGCAATAAGTAATTCTGTAAAGCGTCTGTTTGACGAAGTTTCAAAAGTTTGATTTGTAATGCCTTGATGTTTTGGGAAAATCTTCCCAGTACGCAATATAAAAACGTAACTCTCCATGATTTTACACCGACAACTCCACTTGTTGCGCGCCATGGTTAAAGGCGGACCGCAAACTGTTGAAGAACTTGCTAAAGATACTGGAATCGGGCTCCGCATGGTTTACAGATACCTTGAACAGTTCCGACAAGTGGGGGTTAATCTTGTTAAAAAGGGGGCATACTATAACATAGACCCCAATTCTCCTTTCTTAAGGGATATTACCAATGGTTTTCGCTTCTCTGAGGACGAAGCAATTACGATGCTTAACGTCTTAAACTCCGTTGTTGACCGAACGCCACAGGTGCGTAACCTTCGCGAAAAACTTTCTGTCTTGCATGATTCTGATATCTTCGCGAAGTATGGTGTGGATGAGCATGTTGCGGCTAATTTGTCGGTGCTCTTCGAGGCAATTAAGAATGAGCAGATGGTCTGTCTGCGTAATTATGCCTCGCCCCATAGTAAGAAGGTGAGCGATCGCATTGTTGAACCCTTCCTTTTCCTTTCCGATAATAGCGAAGTGCGTTGTTACGAGCTTTCTACGGGTGAG
The DNA here is from genome assembly GCA_937877685.1 of uncultured Prevotella sp. Lineage (GTDB taxonomy): Bacteria > Bacteroidota > Bacteroidia > Bacteroidales > Bacteroidaceae > Alloprevotella. Next base: position 2,499 of record CALFGU010000247.1, on the reverse strand, counting down.
AATAAGACGTTTAAGGTGGCGCGTGCCGAGCGGGTGGAACTTATCGATTTGCGTTGGTCTTACCGCGACAAGCATCGCACACTCCACACCGACATTTTCCATTTCTCTGACGAAAAAGTCTTTCCCATTGCCCTGCGTTTGGGACAACTTGCCTACAATGTCTTGATTGAGGAACACCCCTACGCAAAGCAATATATCACTTCCGAACCGAGTGGCACCTATCTGCTCGAAACCGAAGTGTGCAGTTTTAAGGGCGTCTCTCGCTTTGTGCTTGGTCTTTACGAAGATGTTGAAGTGGTGGGCAGCGAAGAATTGCGCGCCTATCTCAATGAGAGAATCGCCAAGATGAAACCCTTTTAATGCCTATCCTTAGGCGCATCCTAGCAAAAAATATAAATTCAGCAATTCCCTCGTTAATCCTTCTCCTTTTTCCTATGCCCCTTCTTCCTCCTCAAAAAGACCCTATGGGCACTGCCATACGTGATTATCACGCCAACGGCACAGCAAAAACCTTGCGTGTGCTTTCTTCGATGTTTGATAATGATGTTCTTCCCGTCCCAACCTTGTTTCGTGGGGTAGATGAGATGAACCGAATGGAGCAAACTGCTCTCCATCATGCCGAAGGCAGAGTGCTTGACGTTGGTGCAGGTGCGGGTTGTCACTCGCTCCCACTTCAAGAGCGCGGACTCCATGTAACGGCCATTGACATCTCTTCGCTTTCCGTTGAAACCATGCAGCAGCGTGGCGTTATTGATGCCCGTCAAGAGGATTTCTTTACCATGCAGCCCGACGTTACTTTCGACACCATCCTCATGCTGATGAATGGCACGGGAATCATGGGTACGCTCGACAATCTCCCACTTCTTTTTGACCGTCTTGACCTCTTGCTGGCGCCAGGCGGAAAGTTGTTGATTGATTCCTCAGATTTGCGTTACGTTTATGAAGATGAGGACGGCAATTTCTATCCCGAGGATTTTGATAATTATTATGGTGAGGTGGATTACCAAATGGTGTATGGCAAAGTCCGAGGTGAGCGCTTTAATTGGTTGTATGTAGACTATCCCCGCTTGCAAAGTTGTGCCGAGATGAAAGGCTACCGCGCCGAGCTCCTTTGTAAGGGCGACAACTTCGATTACTTGGCGTGTATCAAGCGTAAGTAGTGGCGCGCACTCACTTTTTCGTAAATTCTTAAGTGACGCCAATAAAAAAACGTCCCATAATTTTGCCATTCTAAAAAATATCCCTACCTTTGCACCGCAAATCTGAAACGAATAGTTTCAAGAGTATGCGCCCAGATGGCGGAATCGGTAGACGCGCTGGTCTCAAACACCAGTAGGGAAACCTGTGCCGGTTCGACCCCGGCTCTGGGTACTAAAGTGGAGAGAGTTGAAGAACTCTCTCCGCTTTCCTTTTTTATATACATAAGTCTGCCATTATACATAAACAGAATTTGTATTCTTATTCGTAAAGCATCCAGGCATAAAAGAAAAGAGTTCGGCAAACCGAACTCTTTTCCAAATAGCACTTTTTATTTATCCGTCCAACCTTTGGGGGACGGACAAAATTTTGGGGATGTTCCTTTTTTGTAAATGGTGTTCTTCTTAAATAATCCACCCTTTGCTTTCGCAGTATTCCACGTATTCAGAACAAGTAGCTGCGTACAACACTTCACCTTCGAAAGATATGGAAAAAGAATCCGCCTCAAATTCGTCTTCAACAAAGTTTTCGCCCAAATGTTGGCACAGGAACATTAGAAGTGCCTGCAACGCAATTTCCTTTTCATTATCTTCTGGTACGCCTTGCTTAATTACCGCGTCTACATAACAAGCAAACTCTGACGCAGGACTGATGCCTGCAACATCTATTTCGAAAAACAGGTCTTCCATATCCTGAGTTTTATCACCAGCTTTAAGCGTCATCTCAATGTAATTGTCATAATATTCCCAAGGTTTCATAGTGTAAAATTTTTATAAGATTAGAAAGTTTCACCGCAAAGGTAAGGAATTATTCTCTGCGTTAGATTTGATTGTTGATAAATTTTACACAAACTTAAAAACTTTGGGCGAGATCTTACAGACTTTAGGCGCGGATGAGGATGTTAGAGTTGGAGAATGCAGCGTTGAAGAAGAGGGTGGCGGAGTTGGAGGAGGAGGGGAGAAGGTATAGGAGGGGGTGAGGCGTTTTAGGGAGAGTACGGGTTTTATAGGATTGCCTAAGAAGTCTTAGAAAGTCATAGGCAATCCTAAGAAACTTTAAACTCGCGATAATAGAAAAAGACCGCCCGAGAAATCGGGCGGTCTTTTATGTTTGCGATGTAAAGAAGGATTAGTCTTCGTTCTGAACCTTCAACTGCTGTACATATACAGCGTGCTCCATTGCGAGGCGCTTCATAACTGAAGGCTTGTCAAACTGCTGACGACGACGGAGTTCCTTAACAACACCAGTCTTTTCGAATTTACGCTTAAACTTCTTGAGGGCGCGTTCAATGTTTTCGCCTTC
>CALFGU010000246.1 GCA_937877685.1 uncultured Prevotella sp. | reverse complement strand
CACTATCGAACATATCTAACAGAAACTTTCTCCTTTGTTGCACAGAGGGGAAAGTTTTTGTGTTTCATCCTCGCTTCTATCTTTGCGATTACTACATCAGCTCAATCAGCGTATCATAATTATATTGAGACGTATGCAGATATGGCTGTGGAGCAAATGCGCAAGTATAAAATTCCCGCCAGCATTACGCTTGCACAAGGACTTCTTGAGAGCGGGGCAGGGCAGAGCACATTGGCGCTTAAGGCTAATAATCACTTCGGCATTAAGAAGGGCATGAACTGGAGCGGTCCCACGGTGAAACATGATGACGACGAACGCAATGAACGTTTTCGTAAGTACAAATCCGTGCGTGAGTCTTACGAAGACCACTCTCGTTTCCTTGTGTCTGGCAGTCGTTATGCCTTTCTTTTCGACCTCCCGATGGATGATTATAAAGGGTGGGCACATGGTTTAAAGAAGGCGGGGTATGCTACTAATCCACGCTATGCCCAGTCGCTCATCTCCATCATTGAGCGCTACCAATTATATCGCTACGACACAAAAGGCGGCAATGCTGACATGTGGCGCTACACGGTTCGAATGTGTAATGACTCTTATTACATCATTGCGCAAGAGGGTGACACCTATGAAAGTCTGGCCAAAACTTTCGGGGTAAGCAAGCGTAAATTGCGCAAGTATAATGAAGTGCCCAAGCGTCATCAGCCTAAGGCGGGCGATATAATCTACCTCCAGAAGAAGCGCAAGAAGGCAGATAAATCATTGAAAGGGCATACGCATATAGTGAATCCAGGCGAGTCACTACACCAAATTTCTCAGATGTATGGTGTAAGGGTGAAGACGCTTTATGATATTAATGAATTGACTGAAGATTATTTCCCCAGCGTGGGCGATGCTTTGCGTATCCGCTGATGGCGTTTGTACGTGATGTGCATTTTGATATCGGTAGTGTTATTTCAACAGGTCATTTTTGAAAGTGGAGACAACCTCGTGTGTGTAGGTTCTCTCCGCTTTTTTTGTGGTTTATCAGTGAGATGGAGCATTTAACGGGGGAAGGGCGAATGTTGAAGTGGGAGAAAAGGAACTGGTGGTTGTGTGCCGATTGTCCGTTAGTAGTATTTCAAATACAAAGATACAACATCAGCAAAGCGGTTTGTCATTTATTGTCATTTAGCATCGTGAAAATGCAGAAAATACGTTGCTTATGATGTTGCATATTAATATCTTACACGCCTTCAAACTTTTTTTGAAAAAAGACACTATATGTTCGTTTTTTTGAGTCGCAATTAAGAAAAGTATGCATTTTTTTGGCTTGACGCGTGACAGTGTCACGGCGTTATATGTGACAGCGTGACAGCGTGACAGCGTGACGCGTGACAGTGTGACAAAGAAAATGCAACCATAGTAAGTGTATTCATTCTTTCATAAGGTTATTTTAAGTGTTACACTATATAATATGATATTATATAAATATTATAGTATATTATACTATACATCTAAATACACACATACATGTCCTTTCGTACACATTCTAATTTTATTGTCCCGCTTTCACGCCGTGACACTGTCACGTGTCACGCTTTACCTCTTACAAACAGAATTGTTGCTTCTATATAACATAGAATATATTCGTAATGCCCTTACGCACAAATGGATGGACTAATACTCTAATGTAACTTTTGATAAATACATTCGAGTCATTTTTTTATATTAGTCCCCAAAAACATTGTCACGCTGTCACATGTCACGCGTCACGCTTTAATCTTTACATATGATAGAACCATTGAAGCAAAATAAAAAGAGACTTATGGAAAACTAAGAGTAACTTATTTCATTTTAAGTCTCAATCTTTTATTAGCATATCGGATTTATTTTTGTTTGAAATAAGGACCAAATACTTTACACACTCCACTATTTCAGGTTTTAAAGTGAAAAGCTGTGACTAACGAAATAAATTTTATGCGATTAATTGAGAAAAAGATAGTAAACTATTTGCCATATTACAAGAAATTTGTACTTTTGCACGCCGATTATTATCAAGGAGCGGTAAAACGCTTCACTCTGCGTGTTAATAGCTTGCCTGACGGCCAAGGGTAAGTGGTTAGGGAATCGCAGTAATGATAAACCAATTAGTAGTTATAAAAAACTTTTAAATTAATGAACACTTTAAGTTACAAGACCATTTCTGCTAACGCAGCAACAGTAAACAAAGAGTGGGTCATCGTTGACGCAAAGGATCAGGTGCTCGGTCGCCTCGGTTCAAAGGTGGCTAAGTTGCTCCGTGGTAAGTACAAGCCCAACTTCACTCCTCACGTGGATTGTGGTGACAATGTAATCATCATCAACGCTGATAAGATCGTTCTTACAGGTAAGAAGATGACTGATCGTATCTACTACACTTACACTGGTTATCCCGGTGGTCAGCGTGAACACACTCCCGCTAGCATTCTTGCTAAGAAGGATGGTGCAGATCGTCTCCTCCGTCGTGTAGTTAAGGGCATGCTTCCCAAGAATAAGCTCGGTGCAAAGCTTCTTACAAACCTCTATGTGTATGAAGGCGCTGAACACAAGCACGAAGCACAGAGCCCCAAGGCAATTGATATTAACTCACTCAAATAAGATTAGCAGCAATGGAAATGATTAACGCACTTGGTCGCCGTAAGAGCGCCGTTGCTCGTATCTTCGTAACAGAAGGTACTGGTAAGATCACAATCAACAAGCGTGACCTTACTGAATATTTCCCTTCATCAATTCTTCAGTTCGTTGTTAAGCAGCCCCTTACTTTGCTCGGCGCTACTGAAAAATATGATATCAAGGTAAACCTTAACGGTGGTGGCTTTACAGGTCAGAGTCAGGCACTCCGTCTTGCTATTGCTCGCGCACTCGTAAAAATCAATGCAGATGACAAGAAGGCACTTCGTGCTGAAGGCTTCATGACTCGCGATGCTCGCGAAGTTGAACGTAAGAAGCCCGGTCAGCCCAAGGCTCGTCGTCGCTTCCAGTTCAGCAAACGTTAATTTTTATCGGCTCGCAGCGTGATGCTGCATAACTTTGCTGAAAAAATTCGTTTAGCATCTAAGCCCCTGAGATTCCTCATTCGTGAAGACTACTCCGAGGCTGGTTGAACAAACAAACTCAACTAAAAAGAACGTAAACAAATTCATTCAAAATGGCTAGAACTAATTTTGAAACTCTTCTCGAGGCTGGCTGTCACTTTGGTCACCTCACACGTAAGTGGAACCCCGCTATGGCTCCCTACATCTTCATGGAGCGCAATGGTATCCACATCCTCGACTTGCACAAGACTGTTGCTAAGGTTGACGAAGCAGCAGAAGCACTCAAGCAGATCGCTAAGAGTGGCAAGCGCATCCTTTTTGTAGCTACTAAGAAGCAAGCAAAGCAGGTTGTTGCTGACAAGGCAGCATCTGTAAATATGCCCTACGTAACTGAGCGTTGGCCGGGTGGTATGCTCACTAACTTCACTACAATCCGCAAGGCTGTGAAGAAGATGGCAACTATCGATAAGCTCACTAACGATGGTACATATTCAAACCTCTCAAAGCGTGAAGTTCTTCAGATTAGCCGTCAGCGTGCTAAGCTCGAAAAGAACCTCGGCTCAATCGCTGACCTCACTCGTCTTCCCGCAGCACTCTTCGTTGTTGACGTATGCAAGGAACACATCGCGGTGAAGGAAGCACAGCGTCTCGGTATCCCCGTATTCGGTATCGTTGACACTAACAGCGACCCCAACCAGTGTGATTTCGTAATTCCCGCTAACGACGATGCAACAAAGAGCGTAGAAGTAATCCTCGACGCTATCTGTGGCGCTATCGTTGAAGGTGTTGAAGAACGTAAGGCTGAAAAGGTTGATGCAGAAGCAGCTGGCGAAGGCAAGAAGGCTAAGGCTGCTCGCGCAGAAAAGGAAACTCCTGCTGAAGCTTAATCAGGCATAAACAAAGCTAATGCAGCTTCAAAATAAATGGAGCCTGCGTTAGCTTTTTTCTTCTTAAAATTACAACATTTATTCATACTCTAAGTCGCAATGTTTAATCCTATTGAATAACAGCGACTTATTACTAAAAGATTTTACTACTATGGCAGTATCAATGGAAGATATCAAGAAGTTGCGCACAATGACTGGCGCAGGTCTTGGCGACTGTAAGAAGGCTCTTGCAGAATCAAACGGTAACCTCGAAGAAGCTATCGAAATCATCCGTAAGAAGGGTCAGGCTGTAGCAGCTAAGCGTTCAGACCGCGAAGCAGCTGAAGGTTGCGTTCTCTGTAAGGTTGAAAACGGCTTCGGTGCAATCATCGCCCTCAAGTGTGAAACTGACTTCGTTGCTAAGAACGAAGACTTCATCGCACTCGCTCAGTCAATCATGGACCTCGCTGTTGCTAACAAGTGTGCTACTCTCGACGAAGTTAAGGCACTCCAGCTCGGCAACACAACAGTTGCTGAAGCAGTTGTTGACCGTTCAGGTATCACTGGTGAAAAGATGGAACTCGATGGCTACTGCACAATCGAAGGTGAAAACATCTCTATCTACGACCACCAGGGTAAGCACCAGCTCTGCACAATGGTAGCACTCAACAAGAACGTTGACGCTGCTTACGGTAAGGCTGTAGCAATGCAGGTAGCTGCAATGAACCCCGTTTCACTCTGCGAAGCTGACGTACCCGAAGAAATCAAGGCTACAGAATTCAAGGTTGCTGCTGAAAAGGCACGCGAAGAAGGTAAGCCCGAAAACATGGTTGAAAAGATCGCTATGGGTCGTATGAACAAGTTCTACAAGGAAGCTTGTCTCCTCAACCAGGAATTCATCCAGGACAGCAAGCTTTCAGTTGCTCAGTACCTCCAGCAGGCTGACAAGGAATGCACAGTAACTGCATTCAAGCGCTTCACACTCCGTGCTGAATAATATTCAACCTGCAAAAAGGTTTAATATAAGGGACTTTCAACATTAGTTGAAGGTCCTTTATTTGTTTATCTGTGCATCAATATTTATAAAGTCTTGGTTAAATTTTTACTGCTGTCAGGTAAAATGTGTACTTTTGCTCATGTTTCATAAATGTTTTAGTGGTGAAAACAAAGAAACAAAAAAGAAACTGAACTCCAAACATGGAATTCAGCTTTTTTGGTGCAATCAAATATGTTTACCGGACTGTTCCCATTGCCTAAGGGCAAACAAAAATAAAATATAACAACTGGTAGTTATGCAAGTGTGCCCTCCTACAGGGGAATTACGAAAGTGATTTGCTGAAGTGTCTACATTGCCTAAATACAAACAAAACAGTGCCGTAACGTGCTTGTAGAGGGGTTTGTTATATAGAAGCTATAAATTAGAAATAATCAGCCCCTCAATCTCTCTTCATCTCCATTCTTTCAATCAAGGAGTAAAGATTGTGAACATAAAAAAGAGTGTATACCTGTCTGGCATACACTCTTCTTCTTTTATTCGTATTTCCGTATTAGCAGAGCTTACGTGAACCATCACCGATAACAACGTCGATGACGATGGGCTTCTTGCTATACTTAGCTTCGAACTTTTCTACAACAACCTTCTTGAAGTTGTCAACGAGTTCGTCTGCAACGAGGTTGATTGTACAACCACCGAAACCACCGCCCATGATGCGTGAACCAGTTACGCCTGCTTCCTTAGCAATATCGTTGAGGAAGTCAAGTTCTTCGCAGCTTACTTCGTATTCCTTAGAAAGGCCGTAGTGAGTTTCGTACATCATCTGACCTACAGTTTCGTAGTCATCCTTCTGGAGGGCGTCACATACATTAAGTACGCGAACAACTTCACCGATTACGTAGCGAGCACGCTTGTATTCGTCAGCAGTGATTTCTGCTTTAACTTCTTCGAGCATGTCGTAGTTAGCGTCGCGGAGTGAAGTTACTTCGGGGTGCTTCTTAGCGATGATTTCAGCAACGTGTTCGCACTGGAGGCGACGTTCGTTGTAAGGAGAACCAGCGAGTTCGTGCTTTACGCAGCTGTTAACGAGGATGAGCTGATAACCCTTGGGATTCCAGGGGAAGTATTCAAATTCACCGCTACGGCAGTCAAGACGCATGAGGCTACCCTTCTTACCATGTACAGAAGCAAACTGGTCCATGATACCGCAGTTGCAACCAACGTACTTGTGTTCTGTGCGCTGACCAACGCGAGCGAGTTCCATCTTTTCAATCTTGTTGTCGCCCCATAGATCGTTGAGCGCGAAAGCGTATGTGCTTTCAAGAGCAGCAGATGAAGACATACCAGCGCCGAGGGGTACATCGCCCGCAAAAGCTGTGTTGAAACCTTCAACAGGAAC
>CALFGU010000245.1 GCA_937877685.1 uncultured Prevotella sp. | reverse complement strand
GGTGCAAAAGAAATTGAGTAGTTAGGAGTGAGTAGTTAGGAGCATTCCATGAGGTGTATTTTTCGGCACCCCCTCACCGCTACGCGGTCCCAATTGATTCCGCTACGCTCATCTTCCTCCTTCTCGTAAGGCATAGTACAAACAAGTTTGCCCTCTGCTCTTACTTCGTGCGTCGGTTCCCCCTATGAACAGGGGGAGAGCGCCATTCGGAGTGTCACTTCAGTTACTACTTCTGCCCAAACTTACGCGCAAAGGGCTTTTTGGCGAAGTCCTTCTTGCCACCATCTTTGCGGTCGAAGGGCTTCTTTGCGCGGTCAAACGCCTTGCCTCCCTTATTGAAAGGCTTATCCCCGCCACGCTTTTCAAACTTACGGGGTTGGCGCTCGCGGTCTCCCTCTTCGCCTTCCGCATCACGGCGACGGCGACGCTCGAGTGCGTCTTGGTTGCGCACAAATTCCTGGTGGCGACGCTTGAGGAGTTCGTAAGCGGGATCGTAATCGTCATCGCGCTCAATCTGTCGGGGACGGTCGTTAAACTCTCCGCGATCGCGCTTGAAGCGACGCTTTTCGCCCATCTTGCGCAACTCACCTTCCGTTTTAACTTCACCTCCCTCAGCACGGAAATCCTTCATCGTGCCGTCAAAAATGACATACTTGCGGAGTTCACAATCAAGCGCACCGTTGTAAAGGGGTGTCTTGAGCGAGGGACGCATACCGATTTCGCGGAACAAGTCTTCCTTGTAACTGATCACGTGTGCCTCGCCACCCTTAAAGGCATGCTTGAGGCGGTTACCGAGTGTGCGGTACACCTCATAGAGATCTTCGGGTTTCAAACGTTCCCCGTAGGGCGGGTTCGTAATCATAATCGCGGGCTGTTCGGGTTGCTCGAAATCACGAATATCACGCTGCTGAATCACAACGAGATCCCCCACCCCAGCATTCTTGGCATTCGCACGCGCCGCCTCAACGGCACGCAAGTTCAAGTCATAGCCATAGAACTTATAGTCGCACTCGCGTTCCTGTGAGTCGTCGTTGTAAATACGGTCGAAAAGGTCGGCATCAAAATCCTTCCACTTTTCAAAACCAAACTCCTTGCGGAACACGCCAGGGTAGATGTTGCGCGCCATAAGGGCAGCCTCAACGAGCAAAGTACCTGAACCGCAGAAGGGATCTACAAAGTCGCTCTGCATATCCCAACCTGAGAGTTTGATCAAGCCTGCCGCGAGCACTTCATTGATAGGTGCTTCCACCGTAGCCACTCTGTAGCCGCGCAAGTGCAGACTTTCGCCCGACGAGTCGAGAGAGAGAGTTGCCGTATCGCCCGCAATGTGCATGTTCAAGCGGATGTCGGGATTGGAAATGCTGATGTTGGGACGGTCGCCCGTAGTGTCGCGGAAGTAATCCACGATAGCGTCCTTCACCTTATAGGCAACGAACTTCGAGTGACGGAACTCATCGGAATAGACCACCGTATCCACGGCAAAGGTCGTATCATTATCTAAATAATCTGCCCAGTTGATGGCACGCACCCCTTCATACACTTCATCAGCACTGCGTGCCTTGAAATGCTTAATGGGTTTGAGGATGCGCACTGCCGTACGGAGGCAGAAGTTTGCGCGATACATCATTTCCTTGTCGCCCGTAAATGAAACCATACGGCGACCGATTTGCACATTGTCCGCACCGAGTTCAATCAACTCTTGTGCCAACACTTCTTCAAGACCTTGGAAGGTCTTTGCGATGAGTTCAAATTGCATTGTCAATACTATCGTTATTTAACGTGCCCCATTTCACACCCGTAAAGAGAGAAAAAGCAGGGAACAAACTATTGCTAATTCCAAGAAGCAGCACGACACGCCCGTGCACACCCCTTTCACGTTACAAAATTACAGAATTTTAACGGTACGAATTGCATAAAATCAGCATTCTTTTCTTTCAGAAAACAAGTTTTCGACCTTACCGAATGAATTTGTCACACCCACCAACGAAAATCTCCGCCATTCCCTGCCCCAATCGCCACTTTCGCGCCACAAAAACACGACTCATTTTTAAACACATAGACAACCCTCTCACAAACCCTCAAATTAAAAATTTTAAGTAACAAAGAATTTAAATTAAGCCTCAAACTCGGAGCACAAAAAGAGACTTTGTTTTCGGTATTTTGGAATTGCATGAAAAAAAATCTGAAATTTTAACATTAAAAATAGACAGTTGACACTATATGTCAAAAATTGTACGGAACTTTGCACTGTCAAACAAAAAGAACAGGGAATCCCGACCGAACCATTCACTATCTTTTTCGGGCATCTCGCTCCCCCTCTCTTTTCCTTATGACAACACATTTTCATTCATTCAGATTATTAACTCAAACAAAATAAACTATGGAAAACACAGCAACCCTCACCGCAAACTTCAACAGAAAGGCCACTTCAGATTTCTCAATCCTGGTCACTCTTGCCACTCTTTACAGCCACCTTTTGGGCGAAGAAATCACAGCAAGCAAATTGCGCCACCTGCTTCACGTTCAACTTGCGGGCGTAATGCTTCTTCCGCTCGCGGCGTGTAACATTGGCATGTTGCTCTTAGGCATCATCTGGTTTGCCTCTGCCCTTTACAGCACTAAAACGGAATGGGAGAAGCGCCAATAAGAAGGCGATACATATATAAAGGACGCACAGACTCCAACCTGTGCGTCCTTTATTTTTTAATATATACCTGCGAACCATCTCTAAATCCCGCCCCACTATTTTCCACGCAAAAATCTTTGCGAATCTTTGCGCCTTCGCGTGAGAACAAACGCGCCTGTGCTAAATTCTCAATAACTGGAGGTAAAATTCCAGAGCATGTTGCAATTCACTCAAGCAAATAAACTCGTCTGCAGTATGCGATCGTGCAGATTCGCCTGGTCCGAGTTTGAATGAGGGAAATGGCATCAGCGCTTGGTCACTCAGTGTGGGCGAACCGTAAGGCACGCCTCCGAGCGCCACACAGCGCTGAATGAGGGGGTGATTTTCGGGAATGGATGAGGAATTAAGGCGTGTGCTTCGTGCTTTCACGTCGGACGAAAGGTGCGCCGTGATTTCGTCCAACACTTGCTGGTTGGAGTAACATTCATTCGTGCGCACATCTACGACAAACGTGCATGCGTCGGGCACAACGTTATGTTGCGTTCCGGCACAGACTTGCGTCACACTCATCTTCACCGCCCCCAAGAGTGGCGAAACGCGCGAAAATTGATGGGTGCGCAACCATTCTATATCGGGAAGCGCTTTGTAAATAGCGTTAACCCCTTCCTCGCGAGCGGCATGACCGGACACACCGTGGGCAGTGCAGTCCAACACCATCAGTCCCTTTTCCGCAATAGCGGGATGCATGCCCGTGGGTTCGCCAACGATGGCCACATCTATGGGAGGCAAGAGGGGCAAAGCGCGTTCTACGCCGTTGCGTCCCGAAACCTCTTCTTCGGCCGAGGCTAAGTAAACGAGATTGTAGGGCAACTGTCCCTCGTCCTCCTTATTTAATTGCATAAAAGCAAAAAGCAGTTGATTATTGTTGCCGTGGAATGCAACCATGTTGGCGATGGTCGCCTTCATGAATATTCACCCTTTAATTTTGAAAACACCACCGTCGGCGTCGTAAAGGGTAAGGGTAAAATTTATATGGACTGGCTGACCA
>CALFGU010000244.1 GCA_937877685.1 uncultured Prevotella sp. | reverse complement strand
GCCTCAACCGAAGAACATACTGCCGTCGTAACGCTTCTTCAGCAGTTGGGATTCACCAATGTTTGGTTGGTGGGAAAAGAGTTTGCGGCAGTTGCCGGCGACACAGTGTTCCGCAGCTTTAATGACGTAGAAGCCGTAAAGGAAGAACTTACGTGGAACCCCGTTTCCGACCGACTCATTCTCGTTAAGGGAAGCAACGGCACAAAGTTGTTCCAACTTCCAGAATTTTTATAAAGATACCGCCCTCTATCAAATCATACGGCGCACAAAGTAAGAAAGAGTGGCAACAATAAGCCACTTTGCGCTCACACTTAGTAACTAAAAAACAATTCATTCTATAACAAAAATCCTCAACTCATGGCTAAATTTAAGCGTATCCTCCTCAAACTTTCAGGTGAAAGTCTTATGGGCGAACAAGGTTACGGTATTGACGTAACACGCCTCAACCAGTATGCAGAACAAATCAAAGCAGCGCTCGCAGCAGGCGTTCAAATCGGTATTGTTATCGGTGGCGGTAATATCTTCCGCGGTCTCAGCGGTGCAGGTAAGGGTTTTGACCGCGTGAAAGGCGACCAAATGGGAATGTGTGCCACAGTGATTAACTCGCTTGCCCTAAGCTCTGCTCTCGGTGCTATTGGCGTGAAGAGTCGTGTGCTTACTGCCATCCGCATGGAACCTATCGGTGAATTCTATTCAAAATGGAAGGCTATTGAAGCTATGGAAAATGGCGAGGTAGCTATTATGAGTGGCGGCACAGGTAATCCCTATTTCACTACAGATACGGGTAGTGCGCTCCGTGGCATTGAAATTGAAGCAGAAGTTATGATGAAGGGCACACGTGTGGATGGTGTTTACACCGCTGACCCTGAGAAGGACCCCACGGCTACTAAGTTTGACGAAATTACGTATGACGAAGTGCTCCAACGCGGACTCAAGGTGATGGACATTACTGCCACAGCAATGTGTAAGGAAAACAAACTCCCCATTTACGTGTTCAACATGGATGTGTATGGCAACCTCGCAAAGGTGCTTGAGGGAGAACCCATCGGAACTTTGGTGTATTAAGCAGACACATACGTTGACCATATAGAAAGCGAGAGGTCCAACCCATGCAGTTGGACCTCTCGCTTTTTATTTGTGCTCCATTTATTTGGATTGGTGCACCACCATTTGGGGATAAGGAATGCTGATGTTAAGTTTGGTGAAGGTTGTGTAAACGTTCTTCTTCAAGTCGAAATGAACATCCCAATAATCCTCAGATTTTACCCATACGCGAACAGTGATGTTCACACTGCTATCCGCCATTTCGCCAAGGCGGATGAAGGGTTCGGGAGATGTGAGAATACGTGTGTCGGCAGCAATAATATCTTTGAGCACCTGTTCTACGCGTTCGTAATCTTCGCCATACTCCATGCTGAAAGAAAGGTCCACACGACGCGTTTCCTGATGACTATAATTCGTAATAACCGAGTTGCTCATACTGCCGTTAGGAGCATAAACAATCTTATTATCACCCGTCTTCAATATGGTGTGGAAGATCTGAATTTCTTGCACCGTTCCTGACGCACCTGAGTCAGAATCAATGTAATCTCCCACTTTGTAAGGGCGGAAGATGAGGATGATAAGCCCACCTGCTACGTTTTGCAAGTTACCTGAAAGCGCCACACCGATAGCAACACCTGCGGAAGCGAGAAGTGCGGCAAAACCTGTGATTTCAATGCCCAACTTGCTGACTACAGCAATACCCAGCATTACGAGCAAAAGGATATTTACCGTACTCTTTAAGAAGGTCTGCACGCTTGGTTCGACATTCTGTTTCTCTAGCAAAAGGCGGAATATACGATTAATCCAATTGACAATGAGTTTACCAATAACTAAAATTATCATCGCTCCGATGATACGTCCGCCGAGCGTGATACTTCCGCTAACTATCGATTGCCAAACACTGTGGAGTTCTTGAGTGAAATTTGTAAAAAGGAACATAAGTTAGTTTGTTGCGTTTTTGTGGTGGTGTGTTTTTAATGTTAAAGACATGATGAGCACAAGATTACGTATAGTTCTCCTTAAGTGTCTTTCTATACCCACAAAGAGAAATATAGTTTTTGTTACGCTTCAATCAGTACATAAAAAAGGTGCACAAGAAGTGCACCTATGTTGTTTACGCGCGCGGCTGAGAATTATGCCTTTACGCGGTTTTGATATGAACCGTCGCGAGTGTCGATTTCAATGATTTCGCCTTCTTCGATGAAGAGGGGAACGCGAACCTTTGCGCCTGTTTCAACTACAGCATCCTTGAGAGTGTTAGTTGCTGTGTCGCCACGAAGACCGGGTTCTGTGTAAGTAATCTGAAGACGAGTCTTAACGGGCATTTCTGCGTAAAGAACAGTTTCTGTAGAAGCATCGCTTACTACTTCAACTACGTCACCTTCCTTCATGTATTCAACGCCAGTGATGAGGTCCTTAGCGATAGGAATTTGTTCGAAAGTTTCATTGTTCATGAAGATGTAGTCAGTACCTTCCATGTAAAGGTATTGGTAAGGACGACGTTCTACGCGAACATCTTCGAGAGCTTCACCAATGTTAAAACGCTTTTCGAGTACACGACCAGAAACTACGTCCTTCAAAGTGGTACGCATGATTGTGTTACCCTTACCAGGCTTAACGTGGAGGAAGTCGATGCAGAAGTAAAGCTTACCGTCGAGGCGGATGCATGTGCCCTTCTTAATGTCTTGTGATTTAATCATAATATTTGAGATTGTAATGTTGTACTGTTGTGAAAAAAGGGTTTAAAGTTTTGAAATTATAATACTTTAAGCACCATGTAGGTTACTAAGAGAAACGCCTAAAAGCAATACCCTTGAAACCTTGAAAAACTTTTTCGGGCGCAAAGTTAGGAAAATCTCTTGAAATGTCAAAACATCTTTAGTCTTTACTCAATTCAAAACGCTAAATGTCTTCAACTTTTGTCAGTCCGTGTGTCAACGCGTAAACTGTTAGTGCAGAAACGCTTTTGATGCCCAATTTGTCGGTGATGTTCTTACGATGCGTAATAACCGTTGGGAGACTCACACACAATTTATCGGCAATTTCCTTGTTGATATACCCTTTCGTGAGCAGTTGGAGCACTTCGATTTCGCGTTGCGAGAGCGGATGGGTTTGCTGTTCGTGCTGTGGAGCAGAGATATGTGAAACAGAAGGGTGCTGCGTATGCTTTCCGTGGGCCATTTCTGCCAAGCGGATAAAAGCATGCGTGAGTTGCTCTTCACTCTGCGTGCAATCCAGCGTATGGAAGTCGCGAGGCAAGCGTCCACGTTCGCCACCTTCCACCAAAATTATGGTTTGACGACTGTGAGCAAGGAAGAATTGTGCATTTTCAATCAACACTTCGGGGGAAATGAAGTAGTGGAAGAATCGACCTTCCGACTCTTCTAATTCTGCATATCCCGAAAAGCAGGTTACCTCTGCCATCGGCATAATTTTCTCTATAATGCTGGCAAGACCAAGTGCCGCCAGCGTGTTAGGATGTACGATTGCAATCATAGTTGAGGTTATAAGGGCGCTTCGCTTAGAGGTTGTGAGGTTTAGGTTGTAAGGTTTTGAGGCCGCTTCGTTTAGAGGTTTGGAGATTAAAAGTCTTTAAGGTCAAGCGCTTAGTCCGCAAGGTTCTTAAAACCTTATAACCTCAAAACATCATAACCTTAATCAACTATATCTTATCCACTTTAGCATTTCCTTCAATGTTGGTTTCTTACCATACATAAGGATACCCACGCGATAGATACGTCCGCTCATCCACACGATGAAGATGGCTGTGGCGAAAAGTAATGCCAGCGAAAGCAATTCTTGCCAAAGGGGCACACCGAAGGGGATGCGCACCATCATTACGATGGGCGATGTGAGCGGGAAGAGGGATGCATAGAATGCCAACGGACCATCAGGATTTTCTGCACCATAAAGTGCGGCGTAAAGTCCGAACACCATAATGAGAATTACGGGCATCATGAATTGCGAACTGTCTTCCTGTGCATTAATACTCGCTCCGACGGCAGCAAAGAACGATGCGTAGAGCAAGTATCCCCCAATAAAATAGAGGATGAACATAATAATCAATTCTACGAGGGGAAGCGCACTGAGGATTTCAGTCACAGGATTTCCTGCCTGTGCTTCGGCCAATGCTGCTTGCATTGTAGCATCTCCTCCAACCATCATGGGGGGATTTGCCACTTCGGGAGTTCCCACGGAATAAGAAACCGCCGTAAGAATACCAGCAAGCATCACGCCCCAAATGGCGATTTGAGCAAAACCAACAAGGGCAATGCCGATAATCTTACCCATCATCAACTGGAAGGGTTTCACGCTCGAAACAACAATTTCCATAATGCGGTTAGTCTTTTCCTCCATCACGCCTTGCATAACCATACCGCCATATGACATTACGAACATGTAAATAATGAACGTAAAGAGGAAACCAACGCCCAAGGCTATACCGGAATCTGAAGAAGTTTCGCCACCGTCATCTGTCCATTTCACGGTCTGCGCACTGATTTCAGTCTCCGCCTCAGCAATAATTTCGGCAAGGCCTTCCACATTATACTGAGCAAGTTTGTCCGCACGCACCTTTTCGGAAAGAATATTCTCCGTGAGACGCTGCAAATCGGCAGGCACTTCCTCTAAAGAATACATCTTCAGCGCTTGCGGATTTTTCATCAAGTCTTCGCTGATAAGAATCACCGCCTTGACATTCGCGTCTTCTTCGCGAAACTCGGGAAGCACCTCTGGCGCCGTCACGAAATGGTAACTCTCGTTGTCCTCAAAGAGAGGGGCATATTTATGCGTCTTATCCACGAGCATCACCATGTGTTGCGTGTCATCCTTAATAGAAGCCAGCAAAAAGGGAGTGACTGCTACGCCCGCAATTATAAAGGGCATAAGGATGGTGAGGATAATAAACGATTTTTTTTGAATGCGCGTAAAAAATTCGCGCTGTATGATGATTAGGATCTTGGACATGATTTTTAGAGTACAATTAACAGAGTACAGAGTACAACTTTATTTAGAGTACAATTAACAGAATGTAGCGTACAACTGCCTATCGGCATAATTCAGAGTTCCTAAATCCGGATGGTAGTTGTACGCTGTACTCTGTTATCTGTACTCTTTTCTATTCTCCCACTACCTTCAAGAAAATTTCATGCATCGTAGGCAATTTTTCGTTAAAGGTGCGGATGTCAAGGCGTTCAGAAAGTTGACGGATGAGCGCTGCATTGGAAAGCGATTCCGACTTACGCAACTGATAGTGGTCAAGGGCGCCCACGCGGTGGTGGTCAATAACTTCAAAGTCTGAATAGGTCTGGAGCAAGTCAGTTCCCACTCCCACCACTTCATAGATACCCGAACGATAGTGATTGCGAATTTCTTCCACATTGCCTTGAAGCACCACCTTTGAGTGGTTGATGAGCGCGATGTTGTCACAGATTTCTTCTACTGACGCCATATTGTGCGTAGAGAAAATAATCGTGTGCCCCTTGTCACGGAGTTCCAAAATTTCGCGTTTGAGAAGTTCGGCATTTACTGGGTCAAAGCCCGAGAAGGGTTCGTCAAGGATGAGCAAGGGAGGTTCATGGAGCACGGTAATAATGAATTGCACCTTCTGTTGCATACCTTTAGAAAGTTCTTCCAACTTCTTGTTCCACCAAGGCATGATGCCGAATTTCTCAAACCACACCTCTAAGCGCTTGCGTGCTTCTTTAGCAGAAAGTCCTTTGAGTTGGGCAAGGTAAATTGCTTGTTCACCCACCTTCATCTTCTTATAGAGTCCACGCTCTTCGGGCAGATAACCAATGCGTGCCACATCCTCAGGGCGGATGGGCGCTCCGTCGAAAATCACTTCCCCTTGGTCGGGCATCGTTATGCGATTGATAATGCGGATAAGTGTTGTTTTGCCCGCACCGTTAGGCCCGAGCAAACCAAAGACCTTGCCACGGGGCACTTGAATGCTTACGTCATTCAGCGCAGTGTGATTCGCAAAGGACTTGTGTATATTTTTTGCTTCTAAAAACATGATGCTTAATTTTTTAGAGTACAGATAACAGAGTACAGAGTACAACTTTTTTAGAATACAGAGAACAGTTGCTGAGTGAATTATTGTCAAAGAGTAATTATCCCGCACGGAGTTGTACTCTGTACTCTGTTATCTGTTCTCTATTATGGTTCCGTCTCTCCCTCTATATATTGCTCCATAAAGAAGTGCTCTCCATCGAACACAGCATAGGAGAAAAGTGAAATCCAATCCCCAAGAATGGCCACGCGTGCCGTACGGCTGAGCATGAGGTCAAGTTCTATGTGGCGGTGACCAAAGACGAAGTAATTAATGTCAGGGTGATTCTTTAAATACTCCTTGGCATATATAATAAGGTGTTCCTTATCTTCGCCCATATAGGGAGGTTCAACGCCGTCTTTGCGTTTCAAGCGACTGTGTTTTGCCCATGCCAGTCCGAAATCCATACCCCAGCGGGGATGTACGGCAGCAAAGAGGCGCTGGCAGAGTTTGTTGTGAAACAAGCGGCGCAACCATTTGAACTTCCAGTCATTGTCACCCAAACCATCGCCATGCGCAAGATAGAAGGTCTTACCATAGAGTTCCGTTACGACACCTTCGCGATGCAGAATAACACCACACTCCTTTTCCAAGTAATCACCCACCCACAGGTCGTGATTACCAATGAAGAAATGCACTTCTACGCCCATGTCGGTGAGTTCCGAAATCTTCCCTAAGAAACGCGTGTATCCCTTGGGCACAACGAGTTTGTATTCATGCCAAAAGTCAAACATGTCTCCCAAAAGATAAACAGCACCTGCCTTATGCTTGATGCTGTCAAGGAAATTTACGAGCCTGCGTTCCTGAGTACGTGCGTGGGGTATGGCACGACTTCCTAAATGAGCGTCAGAGAGAAAATATATGGGTTTCATTTTTTTAGAGTACAGAGTACAGATTACAGAGTACAACTTTTTTAGATTACAGAGTACAACAGACAGAGTTCAGAGTACAACTGCTGAGCGAATAGTTTTTCAACGAGTAAATTAACCCCGCAAGGAGTTGTACTCTGTACTCTGTTATCTGTACTCTATTTTACATAAATCCAAGGTCCAACTTCGCCTCTTCCGACATCATGTCCTTGTCCCACTCGGGTTCGAACACAAGGTTGACGCGGGCGTCCGTAATTTGCGGAATACCCGCCACCTTCATGCGCACATCTTCTACGATAAAGTCGGCCGCAGGGCAGTTAGGCGCCGTAAGGGTCATGTCTATGTCAACGGAATAATCGTCGTTGAGGTCAATCTTATAAATCAATCCCAGGGCATAAATATCCACAGGAATTTCGGGGTCATAAACTGTTTTGAGCACGTCAATAATGCGCTCTTCTATTTGGAGTCTTTCTTCTGGAGTCATAGTTTGTTTAGAGTACAGAGCACAGAGTACAGAGTACAACTTCTAAGTGTGTTAAGTTTTTGAGTATCATCAGCAGAGTAAAATCAGAACAACAATCCGCACGGAGTTGTACTCTGTGCTCTGTTATCTGTACTCTAGATTTTCCCTTCCTCCGAGTAACTATAATACCCTTCGGAAGAAATGATGATATGGTCAATGAGGGGAATTTGCAGGTGTTCCGCCGCAAGTTTTAGGCGTTGCGTGAGTTGGTCATCCTGTCTGCTGGGCGTTAGATTCCCTGACGGGTGGTTGTGACAAAGAATGATGCGCGAAGCTTTGCGAAGGATTGCTTCGCGAAGCACGTGGCGAACGTCAACAAGTGAAGCATCCGTAGTGCCTTTACCCACAAGAACGGTATCAATGAGTTTCAGCGAAATGTCTAAAAGAATTGCGTGGCATTCTTCGTGTGTCAAGTCGCGCATGTATTCTTTAAGTAAATCGACCGCCGCTTGTGCAGAGTCAATCTTCTTACGCTCACGCGCTTTTTCTTCCGACCGCCGCTTGCCGAGTTCACAAGCAGCCTTGATGGTTATTGCCTTTGCGGGACCAATGCCTTTATAGCGTTGCAAATCAGCAATCGAAAGTTTGCCCAATTCATAGAGGTTATCCCCCACGTCGGCAAGTATGCGCTTGGTTAGGGCTACTGCATCTTCGTCTGCCGAACCTGAACCAATCAGAATCGCCAACAGTTCCGCCTTGCTCAGTGCCTCCACTCCGAGTGCTTCAAGTTTCTCGCGCGGTTTATCTTCTTCCGCCCATTGGGCGATGGTAAGTTTTGAGTGGTCCATGAATTGACGAAGGTTATGAGGCTTTAAGGTTATGAGGTTTTAAGGTCCATGCGGGGGATGACTAACCCGTGCGTCATTGACCTTAGAGTCCTTAATGACCTTAAAGACTCTAAAGACCTTTAGTCGCCTCCCTTAAACCTTAAAGCAAAGCGCCTTCACAACCTTATAACCTTACTTATAAAAATTCTTCTTAAACGCCTCAAACTCTCCTCTGCCCAACACACAACGTTCCCACCAAGCGCGGAGGAAACCCGTGCCGTAACCAGTAAGTTGCACAAAGGAGGCCTGGATACTGAGCGTTGCAACTTTTGCAGAATGATTCTGACGGAGGGAATCCACAAAAATCAGTAGACTATAAAGAATGAGAGGGGTTAGCGCACAAATGCTTATCATCACTCCAAGGAAGGTTCCCACCCAAAGCATACTCACGGAGGTTCCGCCTGTGACACTTGCCAATATGGCAAACATATTTGCTCCGATAAGCATGAGTCCCACTATGAACGCTAACAGCAAGAGGATTACTCCAAGGGTAAAGACGGCAGGAAGTAGGTGCACGAGTTTCAACGTTCCGGGATGGCGCTTCGTTAGGTTAATGCGTGCAATTCCCGAGTTGTGAACTTGTTTGAAGAACTTCTTAAGGTCCGTACGGCGCTTATGCCACACCCACGCTTCGGGGAACAAGCGACACGCATACCCACCCTTAAATATACGAGTGGAGAAGTCGATGTCCTCACCAAAGCGCATTTCGCTGAAACCGCCAAGAGCGTTATACACTTCCCTACGCACGCCCATATTAAAGGAGCGGGGGTAGAACTTATCCAACTTCTTCTTTCCCCCACGAATACCTCCCGTGGTGAAGAACGAAGTCATCGCATAGTTAATCGCCTTTTGCATGGGCGTAAAACTCTCGTGCGCACGGTCAGGTCCGCCAAAGGCGTCACAAGGATTCGCCTGCAATTCCGCTTCTACTTCAGCAATGTATCTCGGTGGGCAAACGGCATCCGAATCAAGAATCAAAACATACTCGCCTTCAGCACGCGCTACACCGTAATTACGAGTCTGCCCCGGTCCACTATTGGGTTTTGTAAAATACTTCACATCCAAGCGATTGCTGAACTGCTCCACCACTTCCTTACAAGGAATAGAGGAACCATCTTCCACAACGATCACTTCAAAATCCTGCATTTCCTGTTGCACTAAACTTTCCAAAAGTTCCTGCGCTTCATCAGGACGGTTATAAACGGGGATAATTACAGAATATTTCATAGATTGCAAAGATACATCTTTTTTTTAATAGCAAAGATTTTCCCGTTCTCTTCCTGATGTATGCAAGGAATTATTCATTTCTGTGAGAGCAAATATTCTTTTACTCCAACATGGGGATGGGAATAACGCTCCCAAGTTCTCTCATTTTATCCTTTCTTCTTTCCCTTAGTGAAGGCGAAGTCCTATTGTAAACGTTGTAAACTTCGAATTAAATGAAGCAAGTTTGCGACTACATAAATTGCTCAATAAATGGACGCCTTTTTACTTGAAATTATGAACCGAAAAACAATAACTCAAATTGCGCGCACAATAATACTTATTCGGCGCCGAATAATACTCTTTAGAAGCGCTATTTCTATTTTTGTTTGAAGACTAAAAAATGAGCGTGCCACACTGTCCTGTGTAACACGCTCAGTTTAAGTAAATATCATGTTTTAAAGCAATCCGTAACTGAGGGCATCGATGTAATTGTAAACGATGCTGGCGATGCCGAGGAACACAACACCTGCGGTGCAGATGAGGAGTGCGAGGCGGGTGTAGTTATCAGAACGGAAGGTGGCAATGGGCGACTCGTTGGGTTGGATGTACATTGCCTTCACGATGAGGAGGTAGTAGTAAAGCGACACTACCGTATTCACGAGGGCGATGAAGACGAGCAACACGTGACCACCCTTGAAGGCAGCCATGAAGATGAAGAACTTTGAGAAGAAACCTGCGAAGGGGGGGATAGCTGCCAAGGAGAAGAGGCAGAGCGTCATGAGGAATGCCAACTTGGGGTTGGTCTTATAGAGCCCATTGTAATCGCAGATGTTGATCTTACCACTGTTTTCCTCTACACTGCTCATCACGGCAAACGCACCGAGGTTGGCTGCCATGTACACGAAGAGGTAGAACACGAGGGAGGTCATGCCTTGCGCGGAACCGTCCATCAATCCTAACACAAGGTAACCTGCCTGTGAGATAGCTGAGAACGCCATGAAGCGCTTGAGGTTCTGTTGGCGAATGGCAAAGAGGTTTGCCAAGGTAATGGAGAGGACAATGAGCCAGAAGAATATCTCGTTCCACATTTCTACATAACCCGCTGCGCCAAACACCTTCACGAGGATGGTGAAGAGGGCAAAGGCTGCGGCACCCTTAGAAATCACACTGAGGTAACCCGTTACGACTGTGGGAGCACCTTGATACGTGTCGGCAGTCCAAAGATGGAAAGGCACGAGTGAAATCTTGAAGCCCAAACCTGAGATAATGAGCACGAGACCTGCTACGGTGAGCGGCGTCCATGAGTTTGCAGCCAACGCCTGTCCCATAGGTTCGAGGTAGAGCGTACCTGTAGCGCCATAGAGCAACGACATGCCGTAGAGCATAAGGGCAGCAGAGAAGAGGGCGAGGAGAATGAACTTAGCGCTTGCCTCAGCACTTTCGTAGCGCTTCTTGTCGAATGCCACGACTGCCGCCATGGGCACAGATGCTAACTCAAGACCGATGAAGAACATGAGGAAGTGGCCCGCAGAAATCATGAAGAACATGCCGAGGAGGGTGAAGAGTGTGAGCAGGTAGAATTCGCCCTGCTTCACCAAGTTTTCCTCACGGCTGAGCCACTTGTGTGCCATCAAGAACACGATAAGTGTGCCGACAGAAAGGATGCTCTTTACGACCGTCATCATGGGTGTGTGCACATACATGCCACCGAAGGCGGTGAAACTTTCCGTCGTGCCACACGAAGCGCAAGGCAACAAGTTGAGGACGATGTGTACCAACAGAAGAACCGCAGGCAAGCAGGTGTTATAAACACCCTTCCCGCTCTTCTTGTCGGGACACATAAAGAGGTCCGCAATAAAGAGTATGAGAATCACTGCAAGGAGCGAAAGCTCGGCGTGCATTGATAAGAATTGTGAATAATCCATAACTAATTAAGGTGGGAGGTTTTTAGGTCGCTTCGCTTTAAGGTTATAAGGGGAGGGGAAGACGCACTGGGAACTTTAGTCCGCATGGTCCTTACAACCTCAAAACCTTATGACCTTACAACCTCTTTACATAAACGGGTTCAGATCAATGAATTTGTCCAATTGGTTGATAATCGGCGCTACGCCATCTCCAATCAAGTTGCTTACCCAAAGGGGAGCGATACCCAAACCTGCAACGCAAGCAATGAGGCAGATCACAGAGAAGCGTTCGTCCCATGTGGCGTCAGTGAGGTGGAGATGGTGTTCGTTCGTGCAGGTGCCGTAAAGAATCTTTCCGACAAGGCGCAGGATGTAAACCGCCGTCACTACGATACTCGTACAAGCAATAATGGTGAGCGTAGTGTAGAATGCGCCTGTGTTTTCAAATGAACCTACGAAGATAGTCATTTCTGCCACGAAACCACTCAAGCCTGGGAGACCGAGGTTTGCCAAACCGGCAATCACATAACATACAGAAAGGAAGGGCATGATGCGCATCAATCCTGAGAGTTCGCGGATGTCGCGTGTGTGCGTTCTACCGTAAATGAAACCGATGAGGGCGAAGAAGAGGGCGGTCATCAAACCGTGGCTCAACATCTGAAGCACAGCACCTGTGCAGGCAGTTTCGTTCATCATCAAGATGGCGAAGAGCACGAGACCACAGTGAGACACTGAAGAGTAGGCATTAATGTACTTCAAGTCGGTCTGTACGCATGCTGAGAAGGCGCCGTAAACAACGGAGATACCCGTAAGGATAAGGAAAATCCAACCCAATTCGTGTGCCGCCTGGGGCATGAGATACATGGCGATGCGGAAGCAACCGTAGCCCCCGAGCTTCATCAACACACCCGCGTGGAGCATAGATACGGCGGTGGGCGCAGAAGCGTGACCGTCGGGACTCCAAGTGTGGAAGGGGAACAAGGCTCCAAGTACACCGAAACCTACGAAGGTCATGGGGAACCACAAGTATTGATTATCGAGTGTCACACCGTGTTTCGCAATGTCAAGAATGTTCATCGTTGAGGCGCCTGAATCGAAGTAGATACCGAAGATACCACACATCAAGAAGGCGGAACCACCCATGAGCATGAGGGTGAGTTTCATGGCAGAGTACTCCTTCTTACCGCTACCCCAAACACCAATCAAAAGGTACATGGGAATGAGGGCGATTTCATAGAACATAAACATGGCGAACATGTCGATGCTGATGAAGAAACCAAACACCCCCATAGAGAGGAGGGTGAACCAAAGGAAATATTCCTTCGTGAGGGGTTTGAGTTGCCAAGAAGCAAAGGTTCCTGTAAACACGATAATCGCTGAGAGCAAAATCATCGCTACGGAAATGCCGTCGACACCTACAGAGTAGCAGATGTTGAGGGGTTCGAACCAAGAGATGGCGCCCGTGTAGAGCATTTCTGCCGTTTCACCCGCAGCACGGTCGCCCAAGAAGCGAGCGGTAAGGTGGATGGCAAGAGCAAGAAGCGCTGTGCTACCAGCAACCATCACACCACGTACTTGATTGACGTTTTTCGCCAACCACAAACCTAAGAGCATCACCAAGGGGATGAACACAAAGGTAGAGAGATAAAGAATATTTTCCATAGTTGGCTACATAATCAAAATGAGAATAATAACGAGGATGCCGAGGAGGAACACCTGTGCGTAGAGTTGTACAGAACCGCTCTGCAAACCGCGGATGGCGTGACTCAACTTGTGGGTTCCCCAAGCGAGGAAGTTGAAGAAACCATCCACTACATTACGGTCGAACCACGCAATGGGGCGAGAGATGTAGGCGAAGATAATTCTGTGAGTCACGAACTGATACACTTCGTCAAGATAGAAGCGCTTGAATGCCCAACGGTGGAGTCGGGGGAAGGCTCCGTGGAGTTTCTCTGCAACGGGTTGGCGACTGCCAGCATAGATGTAGGTTGCCAATGCGATAGACACTACGGCAACTACGATACTCGTTGTAGCGACTGTCCAATCCAAGTGAATGTCATAAGCCTCACCCGAAGCACTAACGAAGTGACCGAAGGGAATAAACCCAGCAACGAGGGTTACGCAAGTAAGCACCATCAAGGGAAGGGTCATAGCGAAAGGTGCTTCATGAGGAGTGTGGTGCGCATGGAGTTCCTTGTTTTCCGTTCCCCAGAAGATTCCGAAATAAAGGCGGAACATGTAGAATGCAGTCATTGCCGCTACACCGGTCATAATCCATCCTACAACGGGACTGTAATGCATGCATGCCGTAAGGATTTCGTCCTTTGAGAAGAACCCAGAGAAGGGAGGAATACCCGCAATCGCCAAACATGCAATGAGGAAGGTGATGTGCGTAATGGGCATATACTTGCGGAGTCCACCCATTGCTGACATCTCGTTACTATGAACGGCGTGGATAATGCAGCCAGCGCCGAGGAACAAGAGCGCCTTAAACATAGCGTGGGTAAAGAGGTGGAACATAGAAGCCATGTAACCCAGACTGGCGTGGTTGTCAATCACCGCTCCGTGTTCGCCAGGAAGACATACGCCTAATGCCACCATCATGAAGGCAATCTGCGAAATCGTAGAGAAGGCAAGTACGCGCTTGATGTCGCTCTGAACGCAAGCCACCGCTGCTGCATAGAAGGCAGTAATAACCCCTACCCAAACTACAATAGGCATCGCCTCGGGGGCATACTGAATCCAGAGGGGGAAGAGGCGTGCAATCTGGAATACACCAGCCACAACCATCGTCGCAGCGTGAATCAACGCACTGACGGGAGTAGGACCTTCCATCGCATCGGGCAACCAAATGTGAAGGGGGAACATCGCACTCTTACCAGCACCACCGATAAACATCAGCACGAGTGCGGTGGGGAGCATAAAGGCACCAGCCGCAAAACCTTCCGCGTTGAAGTCAAAGCCGAATGACTTGCAGTAGTAACCGTAGATAAGGATACCCACAAGGAAGAACATGTCGGCAAAGCGCGTTACGATAAACGCCTTCTTAGAAGCGGCAATCGCTGCGGGAGTGGTGTAGTAGAAACCGATGAGGAGGTAAGATGATACCCCTACAAGTTCCCAGAATAAGTACATCTGGAAGATGTTGGTGGCTACTACCAAGCCGAGCATAGACATGGTGAAGAGACTCAAGAAGGCGTAGTAGCGCTGGAACCCGCGTTCGCCCTTCATGTAGCCGAAAGAGTAGATGTGTACCATGAGCGACACCGTAGAGATGACGATAAGCATCATCACCGAGATGGGGTCGAGCAGGATACCCATATCAAAGTGCAAGTCGCCAAGGGGCAACCAAGTAATGTTGTAAGGCATTACTTTCTCGAACACTCCGTTTACGCGGTCTGCGGTGAAGTATTCGAAGGCAGTGAAATAAGAGAGGAGCGTAACCGCACCCAAACTCATTGTGCCGATAATGCCGGCCGCCGTCTTGCTTATCTTACTATCGAGAAGACCGAGCAGTAAGAAAGAACAGAGGGGCAAAAGGAGTATGAACAATGTATATTCCATAGTGGCTTACCATTTCATTTTCTTCAACTCATCCACAGAAATGTTTTTGAGCATTCGATAAATATTAATCATAATGGCGATGGCAATAGCGCTTTCCGCAGCAGCAATGGCAATGCCGAAGATAGCAAAGAAGTATCCTTCATGCCCCTCGGGGAAAAGCATGCGATTGAACACCGCAAAGTTAATGTCGGCAGCGTTGAGCATCAGTTCTATAGAAAGCAACATCGCAAGGGTGCTCTTTCTCGTGAAGAAACCGTAGATGCCGGCAAACAGCATAACTGCCGAGATGATGAGGAGGTATTCTAACTGAATCATAGTCGTAGTATTAGCGTTTACGGGCAATAATCAATCCGCCAACGATGCAGGCAAGTAATAAGATACTCACTGCTTCGAAGGGAAGCAAGAAACCGCTTTCGCCTGTTGAAAGCATGTGCTTACCTATTTCCTCAATACTGAGGGAAGAAGCGTCTGTTTCGCTGGGAGCAGAAAGAACGGTTGCCAAGAACTGTTGTTTGAAGAACATGGCAATGAACACGGCAAGACCAGCCAAGCAGGACATGCCTACGGCAACCTTCTTCATGAGATATACACGGTTGAGCTTTTCCTGCTGACCGCTGGTCAAGAGTATTGAGAATACGTAAAGCACTATGATACCACCTGCATATACCATAATCTGCACAGAACCCAGGAAGGTGTATCCCATTAAGAAATACAACCCCGCTGTGCCAAGCAAAACGAAGAGCAGGTAAGTTGCCGCACGGATAATACTCTTGCTCACCACCGTAGCAATGGAGGAGAGCAGGATGATTACCGCAAGGATAACGAACATTATATTGTGTGAATCCATAACTATTTAATTTTAGGTTTTAAGGGCGCTTCGCTTAAAAGGTTTTTAGATCTTAAGGTTGAGAACTTGCATGAAATGCCATCCCGCATGGTTCTTAAAACCTCACGACCTTATAACCTCCAAACCTTATTGTTTACTTTTCCGCCACCTTACTACCTTCTTTGTTCAACACTTGGACGAGTTTAGAGCGGTCGAACACGGCGTTTTCATAACTTTGGTCAAATTCAATGGCATCTTGGGGACAAGCACGAGTGCAAAGCATGCAGAACATACAGCAACCGAGGTCGTACTCATACTTCACAAGGCGCTTTTTCTTCTTACCGTCTTCTGTTTCGTAAAATTCACTTGTCACCTTAATAGAACCATTGGGACAAGCCATTTGACAAAGTCCACAACCAATGCACTTATGTTCGTTAGCGTCATTATGGGGCATAACGAGTGCACCACGGAAACGGTCGAACATCTGCAATTCCTTACGGTTCTCAGGATATTGCTGCGTAACTTTCTTTGTGAAGAACTCGCCCATCGTAATCTTCAACCCTGTGCAGAGAGACTTGATGCCGCAAAAGAGTCCTTCGAAATAATTCTTTTCTTCCATGTCTTATTTAGAAATGAAGTCCGAATGCCACGAGGAGCGCCATCAAGACAAGGTTAAACATACTAATGGGTACGAGATACTTCCATTCCAAAGCAAGGATTTGGTCGATTCGCAAGCGAGGGAATGTCCAACGCATCCACATGAGGAGGAACACCACGAAGAAGGTCTTTCCGAGGAACCATACTGCGCCTGGAATGAAATCCATAACGTTATTAAAACCATCAAGACCTGCGATGTGGAGAGGCGCCCATCCGCCGAGGAACACCAAGGTTGCGATTCCGGCACATACAAAAAGGTTGAGGTATTCCGCAAGATAGTAATAACCAAAGTGCATACCCGAATACTCTGTGTGATAACCAGCAGTCAATTCACTTTCACACTCAGGAAGGTCAAAGGGACCACGGTTACATTCCGCATTACCCGCAATCAAATAAATGATAAAGGCAATTGCAGCAGGGATATGTCCACGGAAGATATTCCAACCTTCAACGTATTGTTGCTCTACGATTCCCTGAATAGACATGGTGCCTGTCAAGCAAATCATACTGAGCATCGCCATACCAATAGAGAGTTCGTAAGAAATAATCTGTGCGCCACTACGCATTGCTCCAATAAGCGCATATTTATTATTACTACTCCAACCAGCGAGCAAAATTCCGACAACACCAATTGACGAAGCTGCAAGAATAAAGAACAGACCTACGTTGAAGTCTAAGATTTGCGCACCAGGACTCCAAGGCAAACAAGCAAAAGTCACCATAGAAGCCGTCACAACGAGAAAAGGAGCAAGGTTATGGAGGAACAAGTCGGTGTTACGAAGGTTAATAATTTCCTTCGTCAACATTTTAAACACGTCACAGAACACCTGCAAAAGTCCCCACTTACCTACTCGATTCGGACCAAGGCGACACTGGAAAAACGCACAAACTTTGCGTTCCATGTAAATGAGAACAATGGCAAGCACAGCATAAAGCGCAATAATGACAATTGCTACGAGTACGCTTTCCGTCAATATCGTTGCCCACTCTGGCATTATTCCCAGAAGGGTGCTGTGCAACCATTCGGTTACTATTTTAAAGTCAAACATAACTATTTTGGTTTGAGAGTACAGAGTTCAGAGTACAGAGTACAGAGTACAACTGCCTTTCGGCATGATTTTTTAGAGTGTATCCATTCCGGATGGAGTTGTACTCTGTTATCTGTTATCTGTACTCTATGAATTATCTATCCACGTCAGGCACAATATAGTCTACCGTACCGCCAATGGTAATTAAGTCAGCGAGCATCGAACCACTACAAAGTGTATCCATAGCTGCCACAAGGGGCAAACCTGTTGAGCGATAGTGTAAACGATAAGGACTCTTATCTCCCTTACTGATTAACATCACGCCAAAGATACCGCGACTGCCTTCAACGGCACTATAATAGATTCCTTCGGGCACCTTAATGATGGGTTTCATTTTCTCCTGAATGCTACCTTCGGGGATATTATCCACGAGTTGTTCTAAGATGCAGAGACTTTCAGCTATTTCATCCAGACGAATCATATAGCGATCGAAACTATCACCACCTTCACGAACCACCTCGTTAAACTTTACGCGATCATAAGCTGCATAAGGACGCGTCTTGCGCAAGTCATTGTGCCAACCCGCAGCACGTCCCGTGCCGCCCGTACAACCATAGGAAATAGCCTTTTCCTTGGTCAACACGCCTACTCCCTTCGCGCGGTTTTGGAAAATCACATTGCCTGTAAAGAGTGCGTGATATTCCTTCAAACTCTTGCGCAGATAAGGAATGAGTTCCTTAACTCGACTTACGAAGTTAGGGTGAAGGTCATGCATCACACCGCCAATCGTATTATAATTTAATATGAGGCGTCCGCCACAAGTTTCTTCTAAGATATCAAGAATCTTTTCGCGGTCGCGGAATCCATAAAGGAACGCTGTTGTTGCCCCAAGGTCTTGTGCAAGACATGAGAAGAAGAGGATGTGGGAGTCTATACGCTGCAACTCGTCCATCATGGTGCGAATCACCTTCACGCGGTCACTTACTTCTACGCCCAATGCCTTTTCAATACACATACAGAGCGCATGGCGATTTTGCATGGCGCCAAGGTAGTCCATACGGTCAGTTAAGGCCAATGTTTGGGGATAGGTGAGTGACTCGTCTATTTTTTCAATACCGCGGTGGATATATCCAAGTATGGGATCTATTTTCTTAATAGTTTCCCCTTCGAGCGCCACACGGAAGTGGAGCACACCGTGGGTAGAGGGGTGTTGCGGACCGATATTTACGACGTAATCACCGTCGGCAAAAATCGTATTGCGCTTACTTGTCACAGTGCCGTCGGTATTGAGTGTCAACTCTTCCGTATCGTCAGCCAAGGGTTCGTTGGTCATGCGGAGCGGATTGTTCTTCTCCGTTTCGTCATCCTTACGGAAGGGATACCCTACCCAATCTTCGCGCAAGAATACGCGACGCATATCGGGGTGACCCGTAAAGCGGATGCCGTAGAAGTCAAACACTTCACGTTCGTAGATATTTGCCACCGCCCAAAGGTCAGAAACGCTGGGGAGAAGGGGATTTTCGCGGTCGAGAGTTGCGGTCTTTACATGCACCATCTTTCCGGTTTCAGTTGAAGTGAGGGTGTAGATACATCCCAACCCTTCTTCCATCCAGTCAACGCCCGTAAGGCATTCCAAGAAGTCCATACCTTCCGCCTTCAAGCGCTCCATTTCTTTGCGCAACACTGCGGGTTCCACCTCAATGGGTTTCACTTCATTTTCGGCAGAAACTGCGGGTGCGGCGGGCTTAGGTGCGGGTTTCGCAATCGCAGGTTTAGGAGTTGCAGGTACTTCTGCTTGCACTTGTGTCTTTGTTTCTGTTGTTTCCATTATGCTTCCTCCTGCTGAGTTATGAGTTTTTCGTTTTTAATTTCCATCTCCGCTTCAAAGGGGTCAGCCTCCTTGCGGTTTGTTGTGCCGAAGAAGTTTTCTGCCTTCACCTTGCGTTGCAACTGCATCATTCCATAAAGGAAAGATTCGGGACGCGGAGGACAACCTGGCACATAAACATCCACGGGAATCACCTTGTCCACGCCCATTACTACATGGTAAGACTTGGTAAAGGGACCGCCAGAAATCGCACAACCTCCCACGGCCACCACATACTTCGGGTCGGCCATCTGGTCGTAAAGGCGCTTCAACACAGGCGCCATTTTCGTAGTGATTGTACCACTCACGAGAATCACATCGGCTTGACGGGGCGAGTTACGCGTTACTTCAAAACCGAAGCGAGCAATGTCGTGACGTGCAGCACAAACGGCCATAAATTCAATACCGCAACAACTTGTTGCAAAAGTCAATGGCCACAAGGAATTGCTACGTCCCCAGTTAATAAGGTCATCAAGCGTACTGACAATTACATTTGTGCCATTTTGATTCAATTCGGCAACGAGTTTTTCAAACGTTTCGTTGTCCTTAAATTCCTCGTAGGGAATATTCTTTATTGCGGGTTTCTTTGTTACTGCCATTTGAGCGCTCCTTTCCGCCAGGCGTATGCCAAGCCCAGCACTAAGATAAACAAGAAGAAGAGTACGCTAAACAATCCGGCAGGACCGAGCGTATTCATGACTACTGCCCACGGGAACAAGAACATTGTTTCCACGTCGAACATCAAAAACAGGATGGCAAGAAGGTAATAACCAATTCGGAACTGCATCCAAGAGCGCCCACGTGTGGGAACACCACACTCGTAAGCCTCTTCCTTCTGCGCATTAAAGCTGCGCGGAGCAATCCATTTCGCCACAATCGTAGCCAACCCGACAAAGGCTATGCCAGTCACGATTGCCGTGACAAGAAGGGTAAAATTCATAGCTATAGAGTTTTAAGTTATTTATTTCTAATTCAGTTTATTGCAACGCAGGTTACAACGAAAATTTGAGTATCTCAATCATTCTTCTATCGCTTGCTCATCTAACCGCTGGGAAGCAAAATAAAAAGGGCAACACCTCAAGCAAAACGACCCGTAAATCGATTGCATGGCATTACCCTTATGAGTTATCCTATCAAGACACGATTCGCATGTTTTTCATGCCGTTAATAGCTAAACGCAATACAAGCGGCGAACAGTTGTTCGTCGCTAATATAGCGGATGCTACACGCCATGAAGTATTTTTACCTTTTGAATTTCTGAGACTTACATGCTCCATCTTGTTCATGTTACTCATTTTTCAATGCAAAAGTAATATTAAAAATCTTATATGCAAAGCAGAGTTTGCATTTTGTTTGTAATTTTAACTTTTAAGCAGACCATTCCCGACATTTAGAACCTCGCACCCGCTTAGAAAGCATAAACGCCCCATCCGTCTCACTCCAAAATCCCCCACTGATTAACCGTCATTACGAACATAGACTTAGCGAAAACAATTAGTAGGTTTGTAACTTTTGTTTGAGACTTACGGCGCACAATTAGTAACTTCGTTTTCACAGAAAAAGGTTTTGTTTTATCGGTCTGATTTTCAATGCGCACCACAACCATTAGAATTCAGTTTTCACCCCATATCAAGCACGTCATCCCTGTGTCTATTTACGGTGTCAGAAAAAGGGACCAATGATAATGTGTTAAACAACTAAGTATCGCCCATTCAAGCCTCCACATTAGCTGTTAATTCGCTCTTTTTACGCTCTCCCACTCCTTTATTTAAAAATATCCCCCGAGAGTTATAACCCCATTTAGTAAAAATATATTATCTTTGCCACGAAATAGGGGGAACCTCCGTGTGTTCTCCGTGTTAACTACAGAAATGACTCTCATAAAGAAATTAGACCTTTTTATCCTGAAGAAGTTCCTGCTTGTATTCGCGGCTTCGTTCTGCATCACACTCTTCGTGTTTATGATGCAGTTTACTTGGCGCTACGTAGATGAACTTATCGGCAAGGGACTTACGCTGGATATATTGGCGCAATTTTATTGGTATATGGGCATCACGCTGATGCCTCAATCCCTGCCTCTGGCTGTGCTTTTGGCGTCGCTAATTACCTTTGGTAACATGGCGGAACAACTTGAATTATTGGCCATGAAAGCCGCAGGGGTTCCCTTGTTGCGCATTATGCAACCCATCTTGATTGTGGTGCTTCTGCTCACAGGCACGTCCTTCTATTTCCAAAACAAGGCGGCGCCCGAAGCACAAATCAGCATGCGTCAGTTGCTCATCAGCATGAAGCAAACTTCGCCCGTGTTGGAAATTCCTGAAGGGCAATTCTATAATGGTATCCCTAACGTCAACGTTTACGTACAGCAGAAAGTCCCTGAAACGGGCATGCTCTACGATGTGACTATCTACAAGACCGACCGCGGATTTGACCGTGCGCAAATCGTGCTTGCTGACTCGGGACGCTTGGAAATGTCGGCAGATAAGTTACACCTGTTCCTGGAACTCTGGCAGGGGGAACAATATGAAAGTCTGCAAGGGCAGAATGCCTTAGGTCTGCAGCAATCTGCGAAAAATCCCTTCGACCACGAAAGTTTCGACTACAAGAAGTTTATTATCGACTTCGACGCCAACTTTAGTTTGATGGATGCTGAGGCATTGCGCAACATGGCGGAAACGAAGAACATGCAGCAAATCGAAGAGAGCGTTGACTCCATGAACCTTGTCATGGATAGTTTGGGAACGACTTATTACGATAACATGAGGCGTGCCTACTTACGCAATCCTGAGGTGCTCCGCAGGGATTCTGCGAAACTCTTAGCGGCAATTGAACATGTGGTTCACTTTGATTCGCTCCTGGCAAAGGAAACCCATCGTAAGGTTTCGAATGCTATTCAAGGCGCTCGCAATTCTGTGCAGTCTTATATCTTTGACTTGGATTGGAAAGCCAAAACCATTGAGCAGAATGAAGGGCTTGTGCGCCGCCACTGGTTAGAGTGGCACAAGAAGATGGCGCTCGCCCTCTCCTGCCTCCTGTTCTTCTTCATCGGTGCGCCACTGGGTGCGATTATTGGTAAAGGCGGTCTTGGCATGCCGGCAATTGTGAGTGTGCTCATCTTTATCGCTTACTTCATTGTGGATACCGCTACCTTCAAAATGGCTCGCGATGGCAGCATAGCTATTTGGTTGGGAACGTGGGTGAGTCCTATTGTCCTGCTTCCCTGTGGTGCGTATCTCACAATTATGGCTAATCGCGACTCTGTCGTATTCAACAAGGATGCTTACGTGCTCTTCTTCCGCCGTCTCTTTGGCATTCGCACGAAGCGCAATCTTTGGAAAAAGGAAGTAGTTATCTACGACCCTGATTACGAATCGCTTTACACGGAAGTCGTTCGCCTCAGCGAGGAATTCCAATTCTATCGCGAACGCAAGAAACTGTATCGTGCGCCCAACTATAAGCACATCTTCTTCCGCCGACGTGTGGACCACACTATGGAAGACCTTAACGAGCGTCTCGAAACCGTTGTTGAGCAACTCTCAAATTCGCGCAACCAACAGATTCTTCGCGAAATCAACAAGTTGCCGCAAATCTATGTTTACGCTCACACGCATCCCTTTGCCCGTAAGCGTTACAACATATTGGTAGGTGTGTGCTTGCCTGTCGGACTCTTGATGTGGTTACGCATTTGGCGTTTCCGCTTGCGCTTAATGAAGGACATCAAACAGATTGTGAAGCGCATGAATCGCTTACACGGACTCATCGGACAGGAACTCCAGCGCACGAATCCCGAATTCTTGCGAAATGCTGAAACTAATAATAATTTGACAAACCCTTAACCTCACATGGAAGATAAATATACCGTAGCCTCAATCGAAGAGGCGCTTGAAGACTACAAACAAGGTAAATTTCTTGTCGTAGTTGATGACGAAGATCGCGAAAACGAGGGCGACCTCATTATGGCCGCAGAACTCTGTACGCCTGAAGCAGTAAACTACATGTTGCGCCATGGTCGTGGAGTGCTTTGTGCTCCCATCTCTTTGGAACGTTGCAAGCAATTAGACTTGGAGTTTCAGGTGCAACGCAATACGAGTATGCTCGGCACGCCTTTCACCGTTACCGTTGACAAACTTGAAGGTTGCACAACGGGAGTAAGTTGTCACGATCGTTGTGAAACAATCAAGGCATTGGCTAACCCCAATAGCAAACCCGAAGACTTTGGTCGCCCTGGGCATATCAATCCGCTCTATGCGCAAGATCGTGGCGTTCTTGCCCGTGCGGGTCACACCGAAGCGGCAGTTGACCTCTCACGTCTCTGTGGTCTTCAACCCGCTGCGTGTCTTATTGAAATCCTTAACGAGGATGGAACCATGGCACGTATGCCTCAGTTGCAAGAATTCGCTAAACGCGAAGGATTGAAAATCATTACCATCAAAGACCTTATTGCTTACCGCCTCAAACAAGAATGTCTCGTTGAAAAGGGTGAAGAAGTTGACATGCCAACTGCCTATGGCCACTTCCGCCTCATCCCTTTCCGCCAAAAGAATAACGGTCTCGAACACGTAGCACTCATCAAGGGTTCATGGGAACCCGGAGAATCGCTCCTTGTTCGCGTACATTCTTCATGCGCTACCGGAGACATCTTCAGCAGTGCCCGTTGCGATTGCGGAGAACAGCTTCACCGCGCCATGCGTATGGTTGAAGAAGAAGGCAAAGGCGTAGTGCTCTACTTGAATCAGGAAGGTCGTGGCATCGGTCTCATGGCAAAAATCGCGGCTTACAAACTCCAAGAACAAGGTATGGATACCGTTGACGCAAATATCCATCTCGGCTACGACCCTGACTTACGCGATTACGGCGTAGGCGCACAAATCCTCAACCTTCTCGGAGTAACAAAAATGCGTCTCATGTCCAACAATCCCGTTAAGCGTGTCGGACTCGAAGCTTACGGTCTTGAAATTGTGGAAAACGTGCCCATCGAAGTAGAACCCAATCAATATAACGAGCGTTACTTGAAAACTAAAAAGGAACGCATGGGACACAACCTCCATTTGAAATGAGAAAGAAAAAATGAGAAAGGAGAAAACACCGTCCGGATTTAATTGCGCGTGGTAGTCCTCTTTTCTGTTGTAATAATTCTAGCCCACTCCCCCTTCTCTCAACTCTAAACTTTAAACTCTAAATTTTAATAGAATTATGGACTCATCTTACATGAAATCATACACTAACAGCGCGCGCGCTCTTGACCGCCCCGCTGCATTTGCGTTATTGATGCGCAAGGTTTACACTTGGATGGCACTTGCTCTTGCCGTAACAGGTCTTACTGCCTATTACTGCTCAACCAATTTCGATGTAATCAACGCCATCGCCTCAAATTCACTCGTATTTTGGGGATTAATCATCGCACAGTTGGGCGCAGTTATGTACCTTTCAGTTCGAATTAACAACATGTCCCTTACAACGGCAGGCATCGTATTCCTTCTTTATGCTGTTCTTACGGGAGTTACCTTCTCATTTATCTTCTTGGTTTACACCATGGAGTCTATTGCCTCTACGTTCTTTATTACAGCAGGAACCTTTGGTGCAATGTCGCTCGTAGGTTACTTCATCAAGAAGGACTTAAGCGCAATCGGTCGCTTCTTAATCATGGCGCTCATTGGTTTGATTATCGCCTCAATTGTGAATATCTTCCTCCAAAGCAGCGGACTCACATTGATTTGCACGTATGCTGGTGTGTTAATTTTTAGTGGTCTCACCGCTTACGACACACAGAAGATTAAGCAAATGTTCCTCATGCACGGCGCAGAGATGAACGAATCAACCATGAAGTTGGCGTTGATGGGCAGTTTGACACTTTACCTTGACTTCATCAACCTCTTCCTCTACTTGCTCCGTATCTTTGGCGACCGCAAATAAATCTTATGGGAAAACAAGTCAGAAAGAGTTGCCCTTAAAATAAAGTAAATCCTCCGGAAGTGGCACTTTCTACGCATCTTGTTTACCTGTTTACTAACAACTTGACTACTCAAATCTAATTAGAATCATACTATGCAGACGCTTTCAGCAACTCTTAACCGCCTTGCCCCTTCGGCAACACTTGCTATGTCACAAAAGAGCGCCGAACTCAAGGCGCAGGGTCTTGACATCATTAACCTTTCTGTTGGTGAACCAGACTTTAACACCCCCGACCATATTAAGGAAGCAGCAAAGAAGGCTGTTGATGACAACTTCTCACGCTATTCTCCCGTTCCCGGTTATCCCGCACTCCGCGAAGCAATCTGCGCTAAGTTGAAGAACGAAAACGGTCTTGACTATACTCCCGCTCAGATTTCTTGCTCAAACGGTGCAAAGCAATGCGTATGTAATGCCGTGATGGCGCTTGCTGGTAAGGGCGATGAGGTGATTATTCCCGCTCCTTACTGGGTAAGTTATCCCCAGATGGTACTCCTTGCTGATGCAACCCCAGTATATATTGAGGCAGGTATTGAGCAGGACTTCAAGATTACTCCTGCACAACTCGAAGCGGCAATCACTCCCGCCACTCGCGCAATTATTCTTTGCTCACCCAGTAACCCCACAGGTTCTGTTTATACTCAGGAAGAATTGGAAGGACTTGCTGAAGTGCTTCGCCGTCATGAGCGCGTAATTGTGATTTCTGATGAAATCTATGAGCACATTAACTACATCGGCGCACACGCTTCCATCGCTTCATGTGAGGGTATGAAGGAGCGCACTGTAATTATCAATGGTGTGTCTAAGGCTTACGCAATGACAGGTTGGCGTATCGGATTCCTCGCAGGACCTGATTGGATTGTAAAAGCATGTAACAAACTCCAGGGTCAGTACACTTCTGGTCCCTGTTCCGTAAGTCAGGTGGCTGCAACTGAAGCATTCGCTGGTCCTCAGGACTGTGTGGAAGAAATGCGCCAAGCATTTGAGCGCCGTAAGAACTTGATTGTTGAACTTACAAAGGAAATTCCCGGACTTGAAGTAAACAATCCCACAGGTGCTTTCTATCTCTTCCCCAAGTGTAGCAGTTACTTCGGCAAGACCGACGGCACACACGTTATTAATAACTCTATGGACTTCGCAATGTACCTTCTTGAAGTTGGTCAAGTAGCTACGGTTGGCGGTGATGCTTTCGGTTCGCCCGAATGCTTCCGTATGAGTTACGCAACGAGTGATGAAACCATCGTTGAAGCAATCCGTCGCATTAAGGAAGCACTTGCGAAGTTGAAGTAAGCACAGACATTCACTTTATGCTCATTTAGGAATGTCCAGAGCGCATAAAAATCAATAAATAAAAATCTCCAGTGAAATTTGCTGGAGATTTTTTTGTTGTATAAAGGATTATGCGTAATTTTGGAGTCGCAAAGGTTCAACAAGAACTTTTGCTCTTGCATAAGGCAATTCCCCTTTAACTTATTTAAAGGATATTGTAATTAGTGGATTGGTGTAGGCAGTTCCCGTAACGAAAGTTGCGGGGCTGCTTTTTTATTCTGTCTATGGCAGGTCGCAACAAATGGCCAACATGTCGCAAAATAAAGGTGGAGGATGGGGAAAAATCTTGACGACATCTCACATAACCATTCCACTTTTGGACAACAAAAAAACAAAGCCTCAAAGAATGGTTCTAATTTGAGACTTTGTTTTGCTTATTTAAGGGTTTGTTTTCCCTATTAAAGGATTCATTTCAGATATGCGGGATTGACTATTCCTGAAACTTCAAAATCGCTTCACGGCATGCCTCCATCAACCATTTAGGTGTGCTGGTTGCGCCACAGATACCGACACTCTCGGCATTCGTAAACCAAGCAGGGTCAATATTACAGGGTTCGTCCACAAGATAACTCTGAGCGTTGACCTTTTTACACTCCTCATAGAGCACCTTTCCGTTAGAACTTTTCAAACCACAGACAAAGAGCACCACATCATGGCGTGCGGCGAAATTACGAATATTAGGCAAGCGATTGGCCACCTGACGGCAAATCGTGTCAAAGTATTCAAACACGGCAGGTGCCTGAATGTGCTCCGTAATATAGGCTACGATGCTTTGAAATCCCTCAAGCGACTTCGTTGTTTGCGAGAACAGACAAATATCTTTTGTAAAGTCTAATTTCTCTGCCTCTTCAAGGTTTTCAATTACAATAGCCTCGCCATTGGTTTGCCCAACCAGTCCGAGCACTTCGGCATGTCCGCGCTTTCCGTAGATAACAATTTGCGGGCGATTGGGAGTGTCGAATTTCCGCTTGATTCTGCGTTGCAACTGAAGCACCACAGGGCAAGTAGCATCAATGATTTCGATGCCATTCTCTGAGGCTTGTGCATACGTGCGAGGCGGTTCGCCATGCGCACGAAGCAACACCTTGGCATCATGTAACTTTGCGAAAGAAGCATGGTCAATTGTTTGCAACCCCAGTTCGCGTAAGCGTTCACACTCACGCTCATTGTGCACAATATCTCCCAAGCAGTAGAGCGAATCACTATGCGTGAGTTCTTCTTCTGCCTTACCAATTGCCGTAGTTACTCCAAAGCAAAAACCTGAAGCCGTATCTATTTCTATTTGTAGCATTTGAAGGAATGAGTAGTGAGGAGTTAAGGAAGAAAAGAAGGAAAGGGAGGAACGGGAAATGAGATTTTCTCCACAAATAGCGTCACATATTATTCCTCTACCGCCTTAAGATAGGCATTCATCAACCATTCGTTTTGCTCCTCTCTGGTCATGTTGCTATTATCAAGCACAAGGGCATCAGCAGCCTGCTTTAAGGGCGCCACTTCTCGGTGAGAGTCGATATAATCACGCTCCTGCACGTTCTTCAAAATCTCTTCATACGTCACATCTTCGCCTTTCGCCGTCAACTCATCGTAACGGCGCTGCGCACGCACCTCTGCCGAAGCCGTAACAAAGATTTTGAGTTCGGCATTTGGGAACACCGCCGTACCGATGTCACGTCCGTCCATCACGATGCCTTTAGCGTCGCCCATTTGTTGTTGCATCTTCGTGAGCAACGTACGCACAAAGGGAAGCGCAGCAATAGGACTCACACGAGAAGAAACCTCCATCGTGCGGATTTCTTGCTCTACGATTTCTCCGTTAAGACAAGCCAAGGGCAAGTTTGTTTCAGGGTCGAGCACAAAACTTACATTCACCTGAGGAAGTAATGCTTCCAATTTTGTTGCGTCAAGTTCGGCGCCGTCAAAGACATTATTGCGAAGCGCAAAGAGAGTTACGGTGCGGTACATCGCACCTGTGTCAACGTAAATGTATCCAATTTTCTTGGCCAAGGCTTTTGCCATCGTGCTCTTGCCACATGAGGAGTGACCATCGAGAGCAATAATAATTTTCTTCATTAGGAATTAAAAGTGTAAGCGACTTCCACGTGTCTATAAGGCGTAACTGACGTTAAACATTAACGAGGAAGTTGATTTGTGATACTTTGCATAAGCGCCCGAAATCATGAAGCGCTTGAGGTGTAAGGAAGCGCCTGCCGTAAGTCCGGCACCCTTGGCACTACCTGCCGTCTTGAGTTCATAGGAACGGCGGAAGTTGTAACCCGCCGACAAACTGATGTTGTCCGTTAGGAAATAATCCGCACCGATAACCACATGATTGAGCAACTTCTTAGAGAACGAGAGTTTCTTATCCGCTCCATCCTCCACAACATAGTAACGCGAACTCCAGCGTGTGAGGTCGGTCAATGTCAATGAGAGGCGCAAGGGCATGTGTGCCAATCCCTTTGAAACACCCAACTGTGCCACAAAGGGAAGATGCTGTTCGCGATCATGGAAAGAGGAAAGTTCGGCACCAATGTTCTTCAACGTTGCCGATACCGAAAGGTCGGTCTCCTCATCATAGTAATTCAGGCCCAAATCTACGCCTACCGCCATCGCGGAATAGTCAGCATAACTGGAGAATGCCATTTTCAGCGTCGCCCCCCCACTCCATTTGTCGCTAAACAAGTAACTATAAGAAGGCGCAATGTAAATGTCTTTCGCCGAATACGTTCCGAGTACATTACCTTGGACATCGGTTTCATCCGCTGAGCCATAACTCATCATTTGTGCCGTAATGCTCCCGGTATGTCTATCTCCGAAAGCACGTACATACTGTGCCCCCATCCACTTACTGTCAGCGAAATAGGTCATAAAGTTTAAGCCCAACACATTGCTCGACACGTTGGCCAAGAGTGCGGGATTGTGC
The DNA here is from genome assembly GCA_937877685.1 of uncultured Prevotella sp. GTDB lineage: Bacteria > Bacteroidota > Bacteroidia > Bacteroidales > Bacteroidaceae > Alloprevotella. The sequence goes on along the minus strand of CALFGU010000244.1, from coordinate 7,252 downwards.
CACGCAATTGCGGCATCATCCTCAACGATGGAGATATTTTCGCCCCCCAAAGCCGCAACGCGCGCCGAGGTTGGAAGTTTCATGGTGTTATATCCCGATGAACTTTCCTGCCCCCAAACTGAGGTAACTGAAAGTAGGCAAAGGATATAGATGATACTTTTTTTCATTTCACGATTAAAATAGTGGGTCAAAGTTACTAAGATTTTTACTTTTGGGAGTAACTTTGTAGCAAAATAGATAGTATAGGTTCTGAGGTTTTAAGGTTTTGAGGTATTGAAAAGCCTTTTGCGCGGTTTCTCCCTTGAGTCTTGAAAGCAAAACGTCCTCATCGTCTTTAACCCTCAACAGCATTATTTCCGCACATCATTTTCTCTAAAGACAATAAACGTGCGTTCCGTCGATTTAGTATCCCGAGAATGGTGTGACCTTGTCTTTGAAGGCCGCAACCGTCAGTATGGCGCCTATCGACTTCGCAAAGAAGCCGGAAGGCGTTACGCTCGTGCGCTTTGGGGAGTCAGTCTGTGCTTGCTCTTACTCGTGGGCGGAGGCTTAGGTGTCAATGTTTACTTTTCGCTCAGCACCAAGCGCGAACTCGCACAACTCTTGGAAGAACTGAAACGCATGGAGGAAGCACACAAACGCGACTCCCACCTGCTGAAGTTTGTTGATCTGCGCCCCAAGACGGAAACCGTGGCGAAAGCTGTAGTGGAAACCGCGCCTGAAATAGTTGAGGTGCCTGAAGTAAAAGTGATGCAAGAAATCGTTCCTGAAGAAGAACTGAGCGAGGAGGAAGCAACCGACACCATTACGACACTCGCCACGGAAACAGACTCTATCATGGAGGGTTTAGCGCCAGAACCGCCCCCCTTGGCGACACTCACGCCCACCGAAGTCGTTGAGGAAATGCCACAATTCCCTGGGGGCATTAACGCACTGATGCTTTGGTTGGACAAAAACATTGTCTATCCGCCCTTAGTGATTCAACAGAAGGTTTCGGGCACAACGTATCTCACGTTTTTGGTGGATGAAGCAGGCAATGTTATCGAACCGAAGATTGAAGAGGCACTCCATCCCATGATTTCGGCAACCATTATGCGCGCTGCCCGAAATATGCCGAAGTGGGAACCTGGAAAAACAAACGGAAAGGTGACAATCGTGCGCGTAACTATCCCTATCGAATACCACTTATAGACAGTGCGAAAATTATATCTATCTTAGGCGTTCGTAAGTCTCAAATAGTTTTTCTTAAGTCTCAAATAATTTCAATTAAGTTACTTAGAATTTCAACTATCTCTAAGAGTCTTTTTAACCATTGAGATTCAAAGAGAAATGAAAGTCATCAAAGAACACCAATACTCCACCCATCCACAAATCCAACCAACTTAAACAACCCTAATCCCTATATGTTAACCAAAATTGAACAATTCTTAAGCAACATTGCTTTTCCGCAAACTCCCGAAGGACTTTACGAACCGATTACCTATTCTTTAGAAATGGGCGGGAAGCGCATTCGCCCCGTACTTACGCTCTTGGCACACAGCCTTTACCGTTCTTGTGATGACAATACGCTTCGTGCGGCTTGCGCCATTGAGATGTATCACAACCATACGTTACTCCATGACGACTTAATGGATGGTGCGGAGATGCGTCGCGGTAAGTTGGCCGTACATCGCCGTTGGAATGCCAACACTGCCATTCTTTCGGGCGACACGATGCTTATTGAGTCGTTCAAACTCATTAATGCTTGCACCTGTGAGCGTGCTGACGAGGCGCGCAAGTTGTTTATTGACACGACTATTGAGGTGTGTGAAGGACAACAGTATGACATGAACTTCGAACAGCGTACGGATGTCACCGAAGCGGAATACTTGGAAATGATTCGCTTGAAGACTTCTGTGCTCTTGGCTTGTGCGGCTAAAATGGGCGGAATTGTGGCGGGCGCTCCCGAATCTGATTGCAACGCTCTCTACAACTTCGCCGAAAAGGTGGGACTTGCCTTCCAACTTCAGGATGACTATCTCGACGTTTACGGAGACCCTGCCATTTTTGGCAAAAAGATTGGGGGCGACATCCTTTGTGGCAAGAAGACCTTCTTACTCATCAACGCTCTTGAGCATGCTTCTGAGGAGCAACACGAAGAATTGCTCTCGCTTTTGGGAAATGCCGTGATTTCTGCCGAAGAAAAGATTTCGCGAGTGACGGAAATCTACAACGCTTTGGACATTCCCGCCATCACACAAGAGCGTATCGCCGCCATGTATGACGAAGCGCGCCAACACTTTGATGCTATCGCGCTCCCCCTTGAGGTGAAACTCCCCTTATGGCAGTTTGCAGAAACACTTTTGGGCAGAAAGAGTTAATCATGATTGACACGCACACCCATATTTACGGGGAAGAATTTGAAGAGGACCGAACTGGCGTTGTTCATCGAGCATTGGAAACTGGTGTAAGCGTTCTTTTGCTCCCTAACATAGCCGAAGATTCGTGGGAACCTATGTTGCAACTTTGCAATGCACATCCTGGGGTTTGCTTCCCTATGATAGGACTTCACCCCACTGACCTACCCGAAAATCCTCAACCGTTGCTTGACCGCATGGAGCAAGCACTTGAAAATCCGACGCACCCTTATGTGGCTATCGGAGAAGTAGGCATCGACCTTTATTGGGACGACACGCGTGCTTCGGAACAAGTCGTTGCGCTTCAACGCCAAGCCGAATGGGCAATACGCTTTAACTTGCCTCTGATTATCCATTCGCGCGCCGCTCACCGCTTGCTGGTGGACACCTTACTTCCCTTTGCCGACAAATTACCAGGCGGCATTTTCCATTGCTTTGGTGGCACCGCGGAAGAGGCAGAAGAATTGCTCACCACCTTTCCTCGTTTCGTTTTAGGCATAGGTGGGGTGGTTACTTTCAAGAAATCTACCCTCCCCGAGGTACTTAAAACGACGGTTCCCTTATCGCGTATCGTTTTGGAGACGGATGCTCCCTACTTAGCCCCTACGCCCCATCGCGGTAAGCGTAATGAGCCGGCATATCTGACGCTTGTGGCGCAGAAATTGGCGGAGATTTATGACGTTTCAACGTCTGAAGTGGAGCGTGTAACTACTGAAACGACGTTACGGATTTTCCCTAAACTTAAAGATTCAACAATTTAACTTTTATAACTTTTTAAACTAATCTATGAAATTAAAGCTAACCCTTGCGATGGTTCTGTTTTCAGGTTTCTGCCTGAATGCCATGGCACAACAAGTAACGATTTCTCCGCTTCCTCAAAAGATTACTTGGGGAGAAAAGGCATTTGACCGCCAAACGGCATTTAATGTTGTGGGTGCGGAAACAGCTGACGCGGATGCCGTAAATGCGCTTTCTGCCAAGTATGCTACGACGGGCGGAAGCATAGAACTTATCATCGGTGAGCGTGGAGATGACGCCGTTGCGGCTTATGAGGCATCGATTCCCTCAAAGGCAGAAGGTTATTTCCTTGAGGTGACTCCCGAACGCGTAGTTATTGCGGGCAATGACGAACATGGCACCTTCTATGGCGTACAGTCTTTCCTTCAAGTGGCGGCACAACCCGAGGTAATGACGGTTTCGGTTTCGGACTACCCTGACGTGCTCGAGCGTGGCGTAGTTGAGGGATTCTATGGCAATAACTGGAGCCAAACAGACCGTATTCGTCAGTTCCAATTCTATGGTGCGAACAAGATGAATACTTACATCTATGGCCCTAAGGATGACCCCTACCACCTTGCAAGATGGCGTGAGGCTTATCCTACAGAAACGGCAGAGAAGATGAAAGCCCTTGTTGCGGAAGCGAAACGCAATAAGGTGAAATTCGTTTGGGCGATTCACCCTGGTAATGACATTCAGTGGAACAAGACTGACTCCGTCAACGTAGTGAAGAAGTTGGAGATGATGTACGCACTCGGCGTGCGCGCTTTCGCCGTATTCTTTGACGACGTTTGGGGAGGCGAAGGCACACGTGGCATTAAGCAGGCACTACTTCTCAATTACGTGACCGACAATTTCGTAAAGAAATACGACGACGTAGAACCCTTGATTCTCTGTCCCACTCAGTACAACCGCGGTTGGGCAGGCGGAACATATCTTTCTGAATTGCGCGACAATCTTTATAAGGAAGTGCGCATCATGTGGACAGGTAATTCCGTGGTTGACTTTATCAACAAGGGGGATATGGAATGGATTAACAATCAGATTGGACGTAAGGCCTTCATTTGGTTGAACTATCCCGTGAATGACTATTGCATTAGTCGCATGCTTATGGGTCCGACGTTTGGTGACGACCTTAATATTGCGAATGACTTGAGTGGTTACACTTCTAACCCTATGGAGTATGCCGAAGCCTCAATGCTTTCACTTTATAGCGTTGCGGATTACACGTGGAATATGGCGGATTACGATAGCAATGCTTCTTGGGAACGCGCTATCAAATATTTGATGCCCGAGAATGCTGATGCTTTCAAGGTGTTCTGTGAAAACAACGTGGACCTCGGAGTAAATACTCACGGACTCCGTCGCACGAACGAATCTCCCCGATTTGTGGCAGCATCTAAGGACTTTGACGCAAAAATGGCTGGCGGTTATAATGCCGAAGCTATCGAAAAGGTGCGCGCAGAGTTTGACTTGCTCGTAAGTGCTTCTGACCAATTGCTTGCTACGTCAGAAAGTCCCGAACTTATGGCAGAAATCACTCCTTGGGTTAAAGTTATGCGCCACGTAGGAGAACGCGGACAATTGCTTTGTAATCTCTTTGAACATATTAATAATGAGAAACCAGAGGCGTTCATTGATGATTATCTCAAGATTTTAGACTTGACGGAAGCACAACGCTCCATTCTTTCACGCGACTTCCCTGGATCAATCAAAAGTCCTAACCCTGTTGTAGCTGACGTTTACGTAGGTCCGTTTATTAAGAAGCAATTGGAAAATGCAGTACAGTTGTACAAACAGAAGTATAACTACCGCTTGGATGTATTCCCTGCAGAAGTCATAGAGTACGGCACATATTACATTATGTATAATGGCAAGTACCTGGGTAATCCTAAGGCGGGAACGATTGGCGGTAATCCTGTGTTCCAAGACGAACTTGACCTCATCAATCCTACGCGTCAGGAATGGTTGATTGCTAAGGATACAGAAACAGGCCGTTACAAGATTATCAATGTGAAGGACGACCGCTACATTAACGAATATGGTAACTTCAGTGCAGGTAGCGAAAATCCCTATGAGGCAATTTGGCACACTTATGACATTTACTTCATGAATGGTAAGTATGCTATTCAGAACGGAGGCAGATCGGGTACAGAATTCTGGACTACGGACGGCAAACGCATCAGCAAGAGCGGTAGCAGTGCCTTTACGTATGACCACTTTGTCTTTGACATTGTGCCCCTTGACGGACCTAAGGAATTCGTAGAAATTAAAGCGGGCAAGAAATATGCTATTCTTAACGAGGCAGGCGAATTCTTGACCAACACAAATCCTAATGGTACGGGCGGTGCGCCTAAGTTCCAGGAAAGAAAGGGTACGGCAAACAAGGCTCAGTACTGGACATTCACATTGGACAAGTCACAGGGTCGCTACAAACTCACTAGTGCACGCGACAGTCGTTATGTCAACGAATTGGGCGAGTTTGGCACCAACCAATATTACGCAGATTGGAACACCTACTTCTTGCTCAACCGCAGTGGTTTCTTCTCCATCCAAAATGGTGGTTCAGCGAAGCCCTACTTCTGGTATATCGACGGCGACAGAATCTATTCCAAGGAAATGGACCGCAACGACAGTTACCAGTTCCGTATTATGGAATACGACGTTGCCACTGGCATCGACAGTCCTCTTGAATCTACGTCAAGCATTCAGGTTGTGGTTTCATCAGGCGTAATCCACGTGAACGCACCTGTGCCTGTTTCATCCATGACCCTCTATGACGCAAGCGGAAAATGCGTAGCGAAGGTACAAGGTGGCACTGCCTTGGCACTCCCCAACCTTGTTTCACAAACTTACCTCTTGCACGTGGCGACAGAAGGCTTTCAAATGTAATTGAGGCAGCATACCGTAACGGCTGTACCTTTGACAGCTGGGACGATAAATTTAAATATGACGTATGGATGGACGCATTTAAAGAATGTGGCATTAACACAGAGTTCTATGCTAACCGTCGTCGTTCTTACGATGAAGTTTTACCTTGGGACCACATTAATTCTGGTATTTCAAAAGAATTTTTAATTAAAGAAAATGAAAAAGCTAAAAATGCTGAAACTTCAAAACATTGTCGTGAACAATGTAACGCTTGTGGTTCAAATAAATTAAATGGGGGTAAGTGTGATGCGCTCAGTAAGAATATGGTTCACTAAAAAAGACACCGCAAAATATATTTCGCACCTTGACTTAACCCGTTGTTTAATAAGAGCATTCAGAAGAACTGATATTCCGCTCTGGTACACAGAAGGCTTTAACCCGCATCCACACCTTGTTTTTGGTCTTTCTCTACCATTAGGTGTAGAAGGGGAAAGTGAAATTTTAGATATAAGACTTGATGACGAAAGTTACCCAAATGAAAGGGTTATTTCTGAATTAAACAGAGTAACTGTACCAGGAATTGAATTTTTAAAAATCGAAGAACCTGAATTTAAGCCTTTATTTATTACTTCAGGTCTTTATGAGATGAAATTATCTTCAAATGATGGTTCAAACATTAAAGATGATATTTTAAATAAAATTGAAAGTAAAAACATTTTAATTTACAAAAAGACTAAAAAAAGTGAAATAAAAGAAATAAATGTTTCAGAACATTTAACCGAGTTTAATATCATTAAAAGCGAAGCTAACGAGTTGCATTTTTCATTTATTTTACCTGCAGGTAATGATTTTACAATCAATCCGATTTTATTTAAAGATGCTTTATTAGAGAATTTTGCACAAGAAAATATTTGCTGGTCAATCAAAAGAAATAAACTTTTATTAAAAGACGGTACTGAATTCAGATAAATTCAGGTTTCTTAACATATAATTTATGGGTGATAAATTTGAAGAAACTCATATTTTTGTGTTTAGTAGTTTTATTTTGTTTTATTTTTTCAATAAGTTTTATTAATATAAATAACAGATTTGTTGATATATCATCTGAAAATAAATTAAGTGATAAAACTCCAACTGTTATAATTGATGCAGGTCACGGTGGGTTTGATGGTGGTGCTTCAACTGATGATGGAGTAAGCGAAAAAGGG
>CALFGU010000243.1 GCA_937877685.1 uncultured Prevotella sp. | reverse complement strand
GGTGGTAAAATTAAAAGGCAGGTTCATGCGAATGAACCTGCCTTGTGCTGTTATTTTATTTCAATGTTTTCGGGCGAACCCTAAGAAAAATCGTTTACTTAACAACCAACTTCTTGCCGTTGCGGATATAGATGCCGCCCTGAGTGGGGTGCGCAATGCGACGACCGCTAAGGTCATAAACTGCTTGCTTAGAGGGGACGCCAAGCGTGGGGGCGCTGATGGCTGTAGTCTCCTTGTCCTGAAGGTAATAGAACGTAATCACGCCGTCGGTCTCAGAGATGTCGTAGATGGGCTTTTCTAACACGCCTCCAGTATAGAGTGATGTAGCGGGAAGGGAAGTAGAAGTGAGGTTAAAGTTCTGAGCAATACCAGGTTAAGGGGGGCCCTTATAATCATTCCATCCCGTCATCGTACGGCTGCTTTGCTTGAGATTGTCTGCGGGGACGTAACTCATGCCTGGGCGGTTTTCTGAATTGTTAGGGCCATTGTTTTTCCACGCAGAGGCAGTGTAGTTCACGTGAAGCACCAACATACCCGTGCCCAAGAATGGGGGGTGCCAAGTAGTCTTCTGGCGATTCTCAAGGAGGTAATATTCCGCCTCATTAGCGGGATTCTTAATCATGTATGCCTTGGGCGTATCCGTCTCTGAGTCAATGCCGTGGAGTTTTACTTCACCCTTCATATCCTCAGTGAGTTCTGTGATTTCCAACCAACCAAGGAAACTGCGTTCGTAGGCGGTGTAAGCAACAGGAGCATAGCCGTCGTAGGCATATTGACCGTAGTCCATGATAGACCAGAAGTCCATTGTCAAAAGTTCTTCAGCAAGGCGTGTGTCTGTGCCTGTATAATAAAAGTCGGGGAGTCCGAGTGCGTGGCTGAACTCATGGCAGAATGTGCCTATTCCGCTGAGTCTGGTCTCCAGGAGCTTGCCTGTAGAGGTGTCATGTATGCGTGGCATTTCTGATGAGCAGGCATATCTGTCTATCATTTTCCCATTGAGTTCGAGCGAGATACCGGCTCCGCTGAACAGATACCATGAGTGGGACCAGATACTGTTCTCATCTGCTCCTTCTGCCTCGTCTTCACCGGCAAAGAAAACAAATACATTGTCCACCTTTCCGTCATTGTCGCTGTCATACATTGAGAAATCAACCCCTGCCTGTGATGCCATCATGCAAGCATCAGCTACCATCTCTTCCGGAAAAAATAAACCTAGATACCCCGCCGGAAACCCGGCGGGGCTTTTCTTACCCCTTGACGGCCCGAACGGAATTTACTATATTTACTTGTGCAAACCTTTGCAGACATACGCGTAATAATCCAAGGCTTCCGGGTTCCCCGGGGCCTTTCCTGTTTCTTCCCGGAAAAATTGGCGCAGCGGCACGACGACATACCATTCCGCGACAGGGTCCTGCCGCTGTCATCCCCACCACCGTGCCGGGAAGGGCGGGACGACCCGGCGAGCCCCGGTCGCACATCGTACTTGCAAAGGAGACCTGTATGCCCAAAACCAAGTACGTATTCT
>CALFGU010000242.1 GCA_937877685.1 uncultured Prevotella sp. | reverse complement strand
TGGAAGGGAGTAAAAGGAATAAACATAGAAACGTACCTTGATGTACACCAGTTTCCGTCTTCTACTTATCGTGCCGAAAAACCTTCACACGGCATGAAAATCTATCTACAATCTTCTAAAAACTTTAGTAATCAAAGCACCTCCCTATTTCGTTACACATATAGGTTATGGCAACAAAATGTTAGCGGACAGAAAAAGCTCTTGGAATATCGCGGCAAGCACCGTCTGAGATTTCAATATACACTAACACGTCCACGAATTAATTTCACAAGTTTATTAGAGGGAAGCATGACACATGCACAAACAAAAAATACGTCATTTGGTATTATTGCAGCTCTTCGAGCGAAATATTTATGTTGTACAAATTGGTCCGTATCATTGTTTAGCGCACTATTCAGCACAGATGATTACTCCTCTGCGGTATATGCTTATGAACCATTATTGCCAGGTATGTACACTTTTGGTGCACTTTATTACAAAGGTTTTCGTGGCGTAGTTCAAACACAATATACATGGAATAATTGCTATACATTAGGACTTCGGTATGGCATTACTCATTATTTCAACAAGAACACCATAAGCAGTGGACTTCAAGAAATAAGAAGTTCTTCTAAGGGTGATATTAATCTGTATTTGAAAGTAAAGATATAGGTTTTTTCAGGCATGAATAAGGCGAGTACGTTTGTACTCGCCTATTGGGGGTTTTTGACAATACCTCACATCAAGAAAAATGACTTCATTGATGCAGGATTTTAGTGAGGTCCTGATAAACGTCACCAATTCTTTTCCAGATTTTTGGGGCGACGATTTTTAATTGCTTTATCCACCCGTTCCCTGGCACGCTTTTCTGCTTGCTTTGCTAAATTCAGAAGTTGTTGTGTTTGTTTCTCATCTTTCTTTGTCTCCGAACTTTGTTGTTCTTGTTGCGCTTGCGACTCCAATTGTTGTTGGGGAGTATTCTGTTCATTTTGTTTTTTAGTTTGTTCCTGACTATCTTTTAAGAGTTTCTGACAGAGTGCAAGATTATAGCGCGTATTATCATCTGTTGGGTTAAGGCGTAACGCTTGCTTGTAATAAGTAATTGCTTTGCGCAACGATTGTTGTCGCTCAGACTCTTGCGTCTGTGCC
>CALFGU010000241.1 GCA_937877685.1 uncultured Prevotella sp. | reverse complement strand
CAGATTGCCGGGTGTGGCGTAAATGCTCCTAATGCCATGAACAAGCAAGAGTGGGAAGTGCGCATCCTTGACGATGCCAACTACATGAACGAAGTGACCGAATTGATGAAGCAGGAAATGCCGCAATTCGTAAATAGCGATGCGCCCGGCTTTCGCAATGCCTTTCGCAACGCTACTGCCCTCATCGCCGTGGCATGTCCTGACGACGAAATGGGCATGACGCTCATCAATGTCGGACTCATGGGGGAAAACATGTGCCTCGCGGCTCAAGAACTCGGACTCGGCACGTGCATTATGGCAGCCCCCTCCATCTTTATGAACTCCAGCGCATCCGCAAAACCCTATCTCGACAAATTAGGTTTCACCCCCGGCTACAAACTCCGCTATTTCCTCGCCGTAGGTTATCCCGACGAAACGCCCAATGCCAAACCCCGCGATTTGGGTAAGATTAAGGTAGTGGAATAGGTAAGGAGGGCGTGAGGTTTTTAGGTTTTGAGAACCTTGCGAAAGAGGCGGTATGCACTTAAAGACTTTTAAAGAGTCAAAAAACTTTTTGCATGAATGTTTCCTCTGCTCTTTATCACGTAATTCCGAACAAGATGGCGCATGAGTGGCAGTAGTTTCCTTATCCAAAAAGCATCCTGAATTTGAAATGACGCTGAAGGCGTCACCGCTCAGTAACCGAGGGTGCGAGAGTAACGAGTACCCCCGGTCAACACAGACATCATCATTGCACCCTGAAGGGGTGCCCCAACAATATGAGATATGGAGTCTCTGATTCGTATAATGTGATTCTTAACCCTTCATATCCATAAAGTGAAGTCACTTAAATACCTTAAAAATTATGAATAAGAAAATCGTGAAGTACGTTTTGCTCGCCATTATCTTAGTCCCCATCTTCATGGCATTTGACTTGTTATGGCAATGGATAGACAAACCCGCTTTTGACTTTGCTGGAGCGGCTTTTCAAGGTGTTGCGATGAGTGTGGGTTTTACACTTTTGCAAGTTTATTGGGATAGAAGGAAAAAGTAGTCACTCCAAAAGTCCCCATAAGGATTATGATATTGTAATGACGCTGAAGGCGTCACCGCTCAATAACCGAGGGTGCGAGAGAAACGAGTACCCCCGGGAAATGAAAACATAATCATAGCATCCTAATGGGGTGCTCCAACAATAAGGACTATGGCATACACCAAACTTATCTATCATATCGTATTGCGTACGTATCAGGGAACAGCCCCAATTGCAGAAGCGCATGAACGAGACTTATACATGTTCATTTACGGGTTTTGTAAAAATCATAGTTGCGTACTTTATCGCATCAATGGTATGCCCGATCATTTACATCTGCTTGTAGGATTACACCCCTCGATAGCTATTGCAACATTTGTGCATGATTTGAAGATTGCGACAAACAACTTCTTTACTTCTAATCGCGAGACGTTTCCGTTATTCGTAAAATGGGCGGAAGGATATTGCGCACTTTCATATTCGGAACATGATAAATCTCGGGTGATGCAATATATTATAGATCAGAAAGTACATCACAGCAAAATCTCTGCTCGTGATGAACTTATTGCCTTGTTAAATGAAATGGGGGTTGAATTTGACGAAAGATACATTTAGAGATGTGTAATTTTAAAGGGTAAAAACACTATTGTATATCTACTTGTTGGGGCACCCCTTTAGGGTGCGTCTTTCCTAAGTGCTTCAACCGGGGGTATTCGCTTCGCTCAAACACCCCGGTTACTGAGCGGTGACGCCTTCAGCGTCAGTTATGCGCTTCAGATAACAATGATTTTACTCCTAACTTCCTATAACCTCCAATCCTTAAAACCTCAAACCTATCACCTTATAACCTTATGTTATGAAAAACTTTGGACAAAAAGCGTGGATGCTTCCACAACCCGTTTTAATTATAGGGACTTACAACGAAGACGGAACCCCGAACGCGATGAACGCAGCTTGGGGAGGTCAATGGGATATGAAGGAAATCATGATCTCAATGGGGGCGCATGCCACTACTGAGAATCTTGACCGTTGCCCAGACTTCACCGTGGCATTCGCAACGCGTGACACCATGGTGGCGGCTGATTTCGTGGGCATCGTAAGTGCGAAAAACGATTCCGCAAAGATGCAAAAGGCGGGGTGGACTGCTGTAAAGAGTGAGCATGTCAATGCCCCCGTATTCACGGATTTTCCCATGACTCTCGAATGTCGCATCGTCAAGAAGATTGATGTGAGCGAGGAGGGGTATTACATTGTGGCGGAAATTGTGAACATTCTTGTGGATGAGCAATATCTCGGCGCGGATGGTAAACCCGACGTTGACAAGATGGCGCTCATTACCTACAATCCCATTAACCACACTTACCATGCCCTTGGCGAGCAAGTGGGTAAGGCATTTTCGGACGGCAAGGTGTTGAAGTAATCAAATTTTAATTCATCAAGCAAACATGGAATGGATAACCTATCTCCTTGCCGCACTCTTCCTTCTGCTCGCACTTGTGATATTTTTGGGCAAGGGCGACTGCCTCATTGCAGGGTATAACACCGCCTCAGAAAAGGAACGCATGAAGTACGACATCAAGCGCCTGCGCCTCATTGTTTCCCTCATATTGCTCCTTTCGGCAGGTTTTGTTTTAGCCCTGCTCTACATTCCGCCCGCTCTTATAGGCATCGTGACCCCAGGCTTTGTCTTCGTTACACTTATCGGTGTGGTGCTGGCAAATACTTGGGCGAAGAAGCGTTCATAATGCTCTTTGAATGTCTATATTCGCCTTTGTAAAATCTTATGTAGGTATAACATTGTCTTGGAAAAATAATTTCATGAGAAAAAACTATACAATTTGTAGATTTAAGTGTTTTTTACTTATATTTGCAAAATAAAACATTAATCGTGAGTATAGTAGATTAATCCAAAAATAACTTTTTAAACAAAAGAGCATTATGAAACAGATTGTATCTTTTATTGTGACGCTGTTTTTAAGTGTTACATTTACATGTTTGACTTCTACAGAGGCAAATGCTCAATCTAGAGACAGAAGTTATATTCGTGAACAGATATCTCGTAGAGGGGAATGTAGAAATGTTGCTATTACTAAGACTAATGGAGACTTGATGATTTACGGCAGAAATGGGTGGGCCGCAAGTGGATGTCCGAGTGGTTTGACAGATGCTCTGGATGAACTTACAGAAGATGGTGAATACATTGATGATGTTCAACTTACTGAAAACGGAAGTTGGTTAATCCTTTATGGAAATAATGGTGTGGTGTGGAATAACATCCCTTATAGTTTGGAACAGAAACTTAAGGAGTGGAACAGAAAGAAAGAAGTCATAACCTCAGTTACCTTTAATGATGCAGGAAACTGGATTGCGGTTTCAACAGAGCATATTAGTGCGTCATCACCAGAAGTTCAAGAATGGATTGCGGAAGGTATGGAGAAATATGGTGCTGTATGGGCAACATGTGTGACAGATGATGCATTGGTTGTGGTATATGAAAATGGTTACCGCACTATTGGTGAAATCCCAAGTACGTTAGGTGCAAAATTGAATTCAACAACCATAGATGTTTATCGTTTGAAAATTGCTGGGTCTGCCTGGTTCATTTCAGACGGTAAGAGTGAATATGATTATAGAATGTAATTTTCTTGATAGGAAGAAAGGTGGCAAATGTAATCTTATGTTTGCCATCTTTTGCGTTTATTTAAAAGTGAATTGCCATAACTTAACAACCAATTTTAATTAGAATTTCAATAATGATACTTCGTTCAACCCTTGCTTTAGTACTTTTGTGTGCAACCTCTCTCTCACTCGTTGCACAACAAAAGGAACGTGTGCTTCCCGTAATCACTACGGGAAAAGACGCAACTTGGTATGCCCAGCAGTATGAACTTTGGGATAAGGAAGTAAAGAAACATCCGAAGTCAGAAGATGCTTGGCGCAACCTTTTTACGGCGGAGTTTTATCTCAATAACTGGTTTACGGAGGAGCGCCCGCCTTTAGATTCGGTGAATGTCGTGCTCCAGCGTATGGAGAAGGCTATTCCCGGCAGTTTTACCTATAATTATTGTGTTTACAAGAATTATATGGACGGCACGTCGCAACATGCGGAGCGCGCTTTGCAACTGATGCCTCGCGATGCCGATCTTATAACCGTGGATTGCTTACTTGCTTATTTGTGGCGCACGGGCGCTGATGCTGATAAGGGAAGGCGTGGCGCGCAGTTCACAGCATGTGCAAAGAAACTTTATGAGGGGCATTACTATCCCGAATATGCCTTACGCTATAATGATAACCAGTTGTTGGGACTGCCTGAAAATGCCATCTTCCTGGGTAATGGCGATTTGGAGGTCTTACCTAAAATAGTCTTGCAAAGGGCCATGAATTTGCATCAAGGAAAGACGGTTGTGCCAAGCGTATTTCTTTATGATGAACGCTTTCGTGATAGCCTCTGTTCCCAACTCCGAATCCAACCTTTCCGAGTGAATGGAGAAAGTGTGGATTTTGACCATTTCCCTTTCTATTTCCTTGACTTTATAAAGTATGTGAGTGACGAGACTGGGCGACCTATTTACTTCGGACCCTCTGTGAAGTATCTTGAATATTTTGTGGTGGAAGAACAACTGGAACTCTTGAAGTCATGTCTCTATTCTGAGGGATTGGTGCAGAAATACAGCCCCGAACCTTACGACAATACGGAGACATCTCTGAGGGCCATTGAGAAGTATAAGTTGAATTTCTTCACCGACCCGAATTACACTCCAAAGGATGAATGGGAAGGGTCTAAAAATATGCAGTTGCATTACATGGAACTCCTATATCCCTACATCCAGGTGTATAAGGATTTAGGCAATATGGAACGTGCGGAGTGGTTAAGGCGTACGTTGCGCGCCTCAATTACAAACACCAATTTGGATGAGGACGCTAAAAACTATTTCCTCCCATATTTAGACGATAGTGAACCTTAGTTTCTCTGAACTTAGTCCGTCATCAGTTGTAGAAAAACTATTTAAAAAAACTTTTGAGCGGATACTTAACAGATAAGCAAATTTATACCTACCTTTGTAGGTGCAGGTTGACTTTATCTTGGATATCAATTTTTAGCTTCCTAGCTTGTGATGAATCTGTAATCTCTAAAACTCCTGATTATGAAAAAATGTCCGAATTGTAATCATCTTGTTGCTGATGATAACGTTATTACATGTGAAAAATGTGGCACTTATCTTGAACAACTTAATTCAGTGGAAATAATTGATGAAGAACAGGTTCAAGAAGAAAACTCATTTGGTTTCGAACCTCCCTACGATGATCCTGATTTTACTAACGTAGGTATGTTTAGAAGACCATTTTCTTTTCACGGTAGAATCCGAAGAACAGAATATTGGCTATCTCGCATTCTCGCTGGGTTATACAGTTTTGTTCTTCAGTTAATTGTCATAACGACTTTCGATGGAAACTGGGCAGTTTTCCTAATTGGTTCAATCCCCTATTTCTGGTTTATGATAGCACAAAACACAAAACGTTGTCACGATAGGGGAAATCCTGGTTGGTATCAATTAATTCCCTTCTATGGATTAGTTTTGTTATTTGGAGATAGTGATGAAGGTGACAATGCTTACGGAAATAGTCCTATAGGATAGTCACACGTTTCAGTTTTATTGCCGTCCGCCAACATTACTTTCGTAATGCCCCCGTAAGGATGACAGACTTGCATAGAAATAGGTAATAATATCGCAGTTGACCCAATATAAGAAGAATCATCATACCCCCTCCCCGCCAAAGGCGGTACTCCCCCTATCTTAAGGGGAGAACCCATGCGGAGTATTCCTACACTATTTATACCAAGTGAAACCGAGATTGTTTACACCTGTTGAGTTGTTTTAACGGAAGTATCAAACCAAACTCTCCCCCTAAGATAGGGGGAGTACCGCCTTGGGCGGGGAGGGGGTATGAAATGAAAGTTAGGGTCAATTCCTATATCGTTGCCTAAAAATAAACCCCTTATTCTTTCTTTCAACAGAGAGAATAAGGGGTTTTTGTGTCGTGTAGGGATGACGTTCCCTTTGATACTTCAGCGCATACCTCTTTTAGCAAAAACAATGTCTAACTTTGTGCGCCTTATTTAAGACTTAAAACGTAAAGATATACAATCTTTTCTACCACCATTTGGTTTAGATGCGCGGAGGCGTCATTTGCCAGTAAATGTAGAACTGTAGGTTGCTAACATCTCGTTGCGCTTAACACGACAGGAAGAACTATTTATCAAAAACGTAGGAGTAATAATTACTTCATAAAGAAGTCAGAGCATAACATCCAAATCACAAGTGTAAAATGCACTACCATTATCACGGGTATCCCAATGTAGAACTTCTTGTGCTGAGTCTTGTGGTGCCACACCTTGAGGCCGAGCCACGCTCCGACGCTTCCGCCACAGAGGGCGAGGAGGAGAAGCGAGGATTCGGAAATGCGCCAACGGGATTTCTTGGCTTTGCGTTTGTCAATGCCGTAGGTGATGAAGGTGATGAGATTGAGGGTTAACAATCCGTAGATGATGAGGGCGAGCATGACTAATAGGGGGAGGCAATTACGGGTTCCAACACATCTTCATTAGGCCAGTGGGGAAGGAAAAGGAGCGAGCGGGGCTTACCTCCGAGAGCAGTCCAATCAATACGCTTTAAACCGCTAAAATCTGGCGGACCGAAGGCAAAGGAACGACCATAAAGAAGAATCGATCCCCTTGATTCGTCAATCTTCCAAAGTCCGCCACCATAGGGGCAGTCTTCGTGATAATCCAATAAGTCGCAGTGTTGATAGACACGCCCAAATTTCATGACGCCGTCTTGAGTGATGATGAACTTTTGGTACATAAAGTTGTGAGGTTATGAGGTCGCTTCGCTTTTAAGTTTTGAGGTTGTGAGGTTATGAGGGACTTTGCAGGATGTAAGGGTGTTAAGGTTTTTAGGGTCATTAAAGTCTTTAAGGTCTTTAGGAACCACCTCACGACCTTATAACCTCACCCATAAATTGTCGCTACCAGTTTGCGCGCTCCGCCATAGTCGCGAAATTCGCAGAGGTAGATGCCTTGCCAAGTGCCGAGCGCGAGGCGCCCGCCCGTAATGGGGATGGTAAGGCTCACGCCGAAGAGCGAACTTTTGGCGTGGGCGGGCATGTCGTCAAGACCTTCCATCGTGTGGTCGTAATAAGGTTCGCCTTCACGCACGAGATGGTCCATAATCTTGCTCATATCCGTGCGCACATCAGGGTCGGCATTCTCGTTGATGGAGAGTGCGCACGAGGTGTGTTGCACAAAGAGGTTGAGCATTCCCATCTGGGGCAACGGACGGGGCAGATGCTCCATCACCTCACGCGTAATGAGGTGGCATCCACGGCGCTTGGGCGAGAGTTGAAAGCAGGTTTGCGTAATCATTTCTGTAGTAGCGTTGCGAAAAGTGGAATGCGGTTTACTTCTTAAAGATGGCCTTGATGATAGATGCGCCAATCTTGCGCTGTAGTCCGCCTTTGGTGAGGGGGATTCCCGTTTTTTTCGAAATCTTGCGCTTTGCCTCAGAGATGCCTAAGGCGCGCTTCCAGGAAAAACTGACTCCGGGGATTTTCATTGTGAAGGGATTTAAAGATAGAGGGAGAAAGGAGCACTATGGACTTGCGAAACGATCCGTAAGTCCGTGATGCTCAGTTGTTAAATTTACTCATTCCGAGAGGTGCGTAACTCCCCCGAAACAATAAGTAACTTACGGCGCACAATGTTACTGAAAAGTGCGCCGATAAGTAATTTCAAATTCCGTATGACTGATATTATTTCTTGCCTCAGTGAATGTTTATGTTAACATCAGGATTGGGGCGCTTCACATTGCGGATGCAGATTTCCGTGATGAGGTGTTGGTGAGATTTAAACTCTAAGCGGTCAATCAGTCCGTCGGGATACGAGAGTTCAATATAGGGTTCTTTCTCTTCATTAAAGACCACCTTCACCTTCATTGCCCCTTCGGGATTAAAGCGGTTTGCTTCAAACACGCCTTCAAGGTGAACCAGGAATTCTTCGCGACTAACGATGGGGTCGGGAAGGTTTTGCGAGGTGTAATGAAGGTCTTTGTGGAGCACCTTGCAGAGGGGGAAGGTGTGGAGATTGCGGAAGGCTTCGAAGAGCACCTGAAGGAGCATCTCGTGCTTGTAAGCCTCGCGGGGCGCCATGCGTTGTCCGGGAAGCATTGAACCATAATGTAATTGCGCCGTGTAACTGCCGCCCTTCAACCATTGACAGCGTTCGCCCTGTTTGTCATAGAGCGAAACGTAAACCATTACGGGGAAGCGCCCCGTCTGATAATAATGTGAGAGTGCGGGAGTGACGTCCTCTTCCATGAAGCGCGAGGCGGCGCAATAGTCCTCGTCGCTCTTTACCCACAGACTGCGGTGGCGCGAAGCCAAGAAGTCGGGACCGTCCTCGCCTTCGAATGCCTCCTCCAAGTCATGACCTAAGAAGGATTTTACTACCTTCTTCGCAAAAGCTAGACGCTCGGCATCGGTCATCTCAATGCCCACTTCCGAGGGTTTACATTTATGAATAAATTTGCGAGGTGTGCCGCGCTGTGTGAGGGGGGTGAAGGAGCGAACCTCAGTGCTGGGGCGCTCTTCAAAACTGGCGGTCACGCGCATCTTACCCATCAAAATCAAAGTGCCTTCGATGGCGGTGCCTTTCTGGAGAAACGCCTCGCCATTGGGAATCTGTTGAGAGGGGATGAACACAGAGAGGTCGTGTTTCTGACCGCTACGGGGATTACTATAAGGTATGCCCACCTCTACCTCGTAAAGCGACGGAATCATTACGTCAAGGTCGTTATAAACTTCCTGAATGGGCGCTCTGAAACGGCACACTTCGGGGTGGATTCCGTCAATCTGAACGAAGGAATGTAATGCCGTTGTGCCTCCAAAGGGAGAAGCGCTCTGCGATTGCCCAACGACGGACGCGTTATAGGCCATTCCGTAGAGGTCAAAGACATAACATTGACCGGCAAAGTATTGGTCGCGGTTTTTTAAGTACTCCGTGTCGTAGAAGGTGACGCGCATTAAGGGGTCATCGGCAAAGTGGGCGCAGATAGTGGCTTCCACACCGTTGTCGCGCTCATACACCTTGTCAACAATCAGATAATGCGTGCGCGAAGAGTCAATGCGGGGAATCATTGTCACCATCGCGGGAATGCCTTCGTCGATATGGAAAATCGTTTGAATACCCGCGTTGCCCGGCAGTGTGAGTTGGTGGTAAGAATCTACTTGATGCTCGTAAGGAGGGTTCTCCTTCGGCAATGAAACAATGTTTCCGCCAATGGGGAGTCCCACTTTAAGGCACTTCTGCACCCACATGTCGAGCGTCGTAGCAATAGTGTGGCGCTTGTCACAAATAAAACTGCTCCAAACATGCTGATCCCAAGCAAAGTCTCCCTCATAACGCGCCTTGGTGCGCTCACGCATGATAATCCCTATACCTGTTACGACGCCCGCTCTCACAGACGTGAGTCCCGCTTGGACCTTCTCTTCCTTATTGCTCCAATCGTAGTGAGCGATGAGCACTTCGTAGGTACTATCACAGAGAGCCAACCACTGGGAATGCTTGTCGGAGTCGCTCGAAAACCAAATGCCCACGGCGTCTTCGATAAACTCGTCCATCGCATCCTCACCGCGTGGCGCCGCCATGATTTGAAAGAGCGACTTTGCGTCAATGGGTTCCTCCTGTTGGTAGAAAAACCACGACGCACCCACTCCCAACGTCAAGCAAAAGCGTAAGGAGGTCTTGCGTCGGTGTTCCTCAGAAAACTCTCGCCCTTCCGTTTCAAACCAATGGTCCATTGAATCAAGCATCAACTGATTGATTTCCGGAAGCAAGTCATATAATTGAGGATGCACCTCATAGTTGAAGGTGGGGATGTAACTGAAATCGTAGGCCAACTGTAAGAGTTGGCGCATCACGAGTTCGTCGCGCTCGGGTGTCATAAATATAAGGGCGGTTTGCTATTATGCGAAATTCAGTTTCCTATTATGTGAAATAAAACAGCGCACCAAGTCGTCTGTCAGTCTTGGTGCGCCTATGTTTTTTGGGAGAACAGAACTTTTAGACCCACTTTTTCTTTCTTTGTTTTTGTCAAGAAAATAGAAGACTTGAACTTGCTTTTCAAAATCGGGTTCTAAGTAATTCACCTCCTCGTTTGAAGTTGAAGCGTCGTCGTTCCTTAATCTATGGAATGTTAATAACTTCCATTACCATATTTAAACTTCAAAGACTTATAACTGATTGCTTCAATATTTCAATTAATCTTGGTCATCCTGTGAGAATACATCAGAGAAACCTTCGATAACTCCATCTAATTGTTTCCCAAAGTCTGTTGCTCGTTTTTCAATGTTCTCAATAGTATGTTTTGTCTGAAGTCCTAAATACTTACCTTTGAGACGACCAATTTCATCCAATTCCTCGTCTGTGTATTCGTGTTTTTTGAGTTCTTTCTCTATTGCAGAATAAGATAAGGATATGTTATCCCAATCTTCTTGAGTAAACGAATCGTAATTAACCTCAACATTGTTTACCAAACTCTTTAAATCATCTATTGCTGATTTACGGGAGTCGCATGACATGAAACTAAACAGCGTTACAACTCCAAGATATATAAATATTATTTTTTTCATAAAATATATTTAATAGCAGACATTACCACAATCACTACTCCACAAATCTTGCAACTCAAACGTATTATTCTTTTCTGGTTCTTTTTCTTGTATTTGTTTTCCAAAAGAAGAGGTAAGACAAACCACACTAATAAACCAAATATGATCCCAAACATGTGCTTTAATTTTTAAACATGAAACTGATGATGCTAGCACCACCAGTTTCATGTTTCAATGTTATTTAGTCAACAAGTCCTTTTCTATATAACTCATTAACATGCTGCTGAATAGCATCGTATTCAGAACCTAAGTTGTTTTTTCTTGTCTGACCATTGCCAAAGTCACCTCTAATTACTTGTAATGCCTTTTGTTCAATATTAGCAGTTGTCACAGGGGCATTACGTGTTTCTTCAGTAGGACGTGCAACATCTGAAACTTCTTGTTGAACAGGAGCACTAGGTGCTGTTGTTTCTTCTGAAGTTACAGGTGTTTGTGTAGTTTCTGAAGTAGAGGAACCCTCGGTGCTATCGATAACTTCGTCACTTCCTGTTGCGGGAGTTTCAGGAGTTTCTTCAACGGCGGGAGTTGTTGTCGTTGGTTCGTCAGATGGAGTAGCAATTGTTTCTTGAGCAGGAACATTTGGGTCATCTGGTTCTACAGAATCAGTTCCGCCACATTTAGAAATGCCCCAAATCAATAACGCAATAAGAATCAAAGCGCCAATAATGTACATCAATTTGCTCTTATTAGGTTCAGAAGTGGAAGTAGTGTCATTAGATGTAGCAGTGGTTGTACTTGACTCCTTCTTTTTAGATTCAGAAGTGGACGTCGTGTCATTAGGTGTCGCAGGGGTGATAACCTCAGTTTCTTCCTTGCTCAAGTCAAATTCGTTTTCACTATCCTTGCTCAAGTCAAACTTGTTACCATTAGCCTTATTCAAGTCAAATTTCTTTCCACTTCCTTTGTTTAAGTCAAATTTATTGGAATTCTTTGCCATAATCTTTTTATGTATACATGTCAACTAATGTCTGTAATCCGCCGTTGTAACCGCTACCAACCGCTTCAAACTCCCAGTCTCCAGTGTTATTGTTTATAACAAAACGACCCACTACACAAGCATCTTCAGTTCCATATTCAGCATTCAGTTCATAACAGCAAAGAGGTTCGTTAGTATTTTCGTCAATCACTGTTATTTTCGCATTCTGAACACTACCAAATGAAATACCATTGTGGCAAGATGCAGAAATAACAACTTCTTCTACAGATGGGTCAATCTGACTTAATGTAATATTGATTGTTTCAATACCACCTGTAAGTTCATCTTTTGGTCCTATCACTGCACCATCGGCACTCATAGGGCGTACTGTTTTAAAATAGTTCGCCTTGTTGCCATGTTTTGCTCTATCAAAAGCCTCCACTCTGTTTTCTGAATTGTAGAAAACAAAAGCAGCATTGTTAATAATAACGCCATCAGCATTTAATAACCATGCTTGTGTGTCAAGGTCACCATCGCTCCATGTTAACTCAACACGGATTTCGTCTAAACCTAAAGACTTATTCAACGTAAATCTTTCGCCAGCTTCAATTTTTGTAAGATTAAATGACATAGTTCTAAATTTTAATGTTTGTTGAATATTATGCGTATAAATCAATCAAAGTCTGCAAACCTCCGTCGTATCCATTACCGATAGCCTTGAATTCCCATTCTCCATCATTGTTAACCAACGCACCTGCTACAACTGCAGTTTCAGTTGAGAATTTTTCATTCAATGCATATGAGCAAAGTTCTTCACCAGAATCAGTATCTGTGATTACGATTTTGGGACTCTTTACATCCTTGAATGATACGCCATCTGTAAAGATGGAGATACAGAATACGATTTCACGAATAGATGGACGCAACTTATCCAAGTTTACTTCAATAGTTTCGCTTGCTTCATCACTATCTTCATCTCCGTCACCTAAGTCATCGATACCACCTAATACAGCACCATCAGAACTCATGGGGCGAGTCTGAGATCTCCAATTCTTCTTGCTGCCAAATTTTGCAATATCAAATGCTTCTTCGCGACAGTTAGAGTTATAGTACACAAAGTCTGAATCTTCTAAGATAACCCCATTTTCCCCTAAAAGAAATGCAGTTGCGTCGAGGTCGGAACCAGACATCCATGTTAATTCCACTGTTAAAGATGTCAATTCATCTTTTCCAACTTTAAATTTGGCACTTTCGCCTTTTCTTAAATCAAATCTTCCCATAGTTTTATTTTTTTAGTTTAAGATTTTGAATTTTAATTTGAATCTAATATCTACAATACAATTATTTAATCTTTGCGATTTCAGATCTTATTTCTGCAATAATATCTTTGGCACCAGCTTTCGTGCATTTGGTAAGGAACTCTGTTAGCATTTTTTTTGCTTCAGCATTCTTTTGAGAGCGTGCCTTTCCATTTGCTGCGGCTTTAACTTGTTTCCATTCACGAACCAAATTATCTGTTTTTACAGGAGGTGGTGGAGGAGGTGTTACTACCTTGCACATTTCAAGTTCCTTCCGTATTAACGGAATTAAATCCTTAGTACCAACCTTTTCGCACTTTTTAAGGAACGTTTCTAGTTCCATAACGGCCTCCTGCGTTTTTCCGACTTTAGCCATTCCTATTGCCTTAGCCTTTATTTCTCGCCATTCTCGAGATAAGTCAATTGGAGGAGTTGGTGGTGGAGGAGGACTGCTTTTCTTGATTTTCTTGATTAATTCCTCAACCAATGGCATCAAATTTGTAGCAGCGTTATCCTTGCACTTTTTAAGGAACGTTTCTAGTTGCAGAATCGCCTCCTGCGTCTTACCGATACTTGCGGTTCCGCTTGCTTTTGCCTTTACTTCTCGCCACTCTCGGGATAAATCTAGAGTAGGTGGTGTTGTTTCCGTTTGAGTTTGTTGAGTCAGAGGAGTCGGAGGCGGTGTGATAACATCAGGTGTTGGCAAATTAATAATTGCTTTCATAACCTTAGAGCGCAGTTCGTTGTTGCTCTTTAAGGTTTTTGGGAACATTCCTAATGTTTCTTCAAAGTAGTCGTTAGCCGCATCGCCACGCAAAATAAGTAAAGTGTCTTCAATGGGAATCTGCTTTTCCGTCATGAACGACCTTACACCAGCAACTAAAGCCTGTGTTGTGGGATTTTGGAAATGGCTGATGCTGTTCCTATCCAAATTATAAACCAGTTCCAAACCTTCTGCCGTAGCCAATGAACCTTGATATATCGTCTCTTGAGAATTTAAGAAATTTTTAGCCGCTTGTTTTATCGCATTGCTGTTATCCTCACGACTTAAATATGGGTTCCAAAAAGAGATGTCAGCCCAAATCTTATCTTCGAGAATAGACAATCTCGGATCCACGCCTAATTCAGGCAACTTGTGCATTATAGGTTTTCCATCCTCCCGCACTTTGAACAAGGTTAAATAAAGATTTTTTCCCTCATTCCATACAGACAGAGCAAAGTTTTGGCTATATGTACCTGATATAGACCCTCTGACAAATTGATCTATAAGGGGTTGGTAATTGACTACAGAAACTTTTGCAAAACCACTTTGACGGAATAAGTTCTGAATCAATACCCTTTCATTAGACAATATGTCATCTTCACAGACAATGACAATAGGCATTGTGCTGCGATTTTGCTCCAAATTCCCATTGCTATTTAATAAAACCTTGCTAAAGAAGTCTCTAAATACAACTTCTGCTGCATCTAGCAATAAATTGCAGATAGGTTTTTTCTCTCCGTAGATCTCATAAAAATCATTGGGATTTGACATGCGTTCAAACAGATTGGAAAACGCATTGGGTATTCCCTGACTTGCTGCCAATGCTGCCTCTTCGCCAATAATCAACCCTCCATCGTTGGGGATATATATAGATAATGGTACAGGCCACTGTTTACCTCGGCTGGCTTCAGCTTTAATTGGTAGCAAAACATCACCACCTCCTTTGAGCCAATACTCAAAGGAGATGTGGTGATGTGATAGATAGATTATGACTTTATAGTCAGCGTTCATTGTTTCAACAACTTTAATAATGTCTCTTCGTAGAACTTCATACCTTCAAGAATGATAATCGGAGCAACGAAATCAAATGGAGGATTGTTTTGAGCTTGTCTGAATTCGGGCATATTTTGGGCATATTGTACGATATTCATATTTCGGCAAGCATCTTCCAATACCTTAGTGTTTGTTTTCCATCCACAAATTTCGCTTACGGCATAATAATAGTATCCGCAGAAATTTGTGAACTTTTCAGCCTGAGGCACTTCTGTACTCGTATAGAAATTAAAACCAATTTGTTGCATCATTTCAGGAGTTATCGTGTTGATGAACTCTATAGATTGACGTCCTTCACTGCCACTTACCATGAAACCAGTTTCACCGATAATTTCTGAAGGTTGTTCAACTTTTGGTTTATGGAGACCACCACGAACTCCGCCATTTGCTAATCCCTTAGATACTTCAAATTTGATATCACGATCATGTTCTTTAGGTATGTCTATATTAACCCCACTTAATGTGTTGTACGCAATTTTTTCATCTTTATCATATCCCATCAAGAACAATTTTAAATAATATTCTCTTGATACACTAGGATTTTTAGCTCTCAACCATTGGAATAGACGCGCACCTTTACCTGCAAATGTAACATTAATTGCAGGTTTGTTATCTCTTGTGAATTCTTCAGAATGCATCAAATCATTTACCAATTTGCGTGCTATTTGACCTGCATAATACATCAAAAGTCCTGTGACGTACATGTTTACACACATCAATTTAGGACAAGATGCTACAATCTTACGATAGAAACTTGGTAATTGTTCCGGTTTGAGACGATTGACTATTTGATCAAAGTAATAAGATGCAGTCTCTGGACCATAGGTCTTGGTGTTTCCATAAGTTAAACCTAACATTTTGATGCCATTTTCAGCACATACTCCTCTTAAGACATCTCCAAATTCAGGGAATAGTCCTACACATTTAGAAACGCGTTGAGCTGCGAAACGTAGTGAATTTTGTTTAATCATTGTGTATTTGCCATTCAAATAGCACAATGCAGATATGTCTGTAGTACTACCACCAACATCAAAGCAGAGACTCAAAATTTTTGATTCAGAACCGCCTTTTCTTGTAGATGAACCTGATGCAACAAAATTAGCTGCGGATTCAGCTTCAGATAAACTTCTGTCTGTTTCTTCACTAACTGGAATTGGGGCATATATAACTGCAGCATTGAGGTCATCAGGTCTTAAGTCAATACATGACGCATTGTTATTAGAGGTTCCAAATCCTCCAGCATTGCTATCGTTCCCGAATCCTCCTCCGAATGCTCCAGCATTGCTATCACTTCCGAATCCACTTCCGAATCCACCTGCATTACTATCGCTTCCGAAACTTCCACCGAATCCGCTTCCAAATCCTCCGGCATTGCTATCGCTTCCGAAACCTCCACCGAATCCGCTTCCAAATCCTTCAGCATTGCTATCGCTTCCGAAACCTCCGCCGAATCCGCTTCCAAATCCTCCAGCATTGCTATCGCTTCCGAATCCTCCGCCGAATCCGTTTCCGAATCCTCCAGCATTGCTATCGTTTCCGAAATTTCCTCTAGCATCAGGTGCACATACAGACAATGGACATGGTTGTCCGGTAGCGTCTAATATAGGTGAAGGATTTTTGCCGTCGTTCAAACTATCCCAAATCTGATGATATTGAGTTATCAAAACTTGAGACATTGCGGAAGGATAGGACCATTTTAACTTATTGGGATACCACGTCTCCCCACCTTCTTGGTCTGCAAACAAAGCTGCGTATACATGCAATAATAGTCCTTTAATAAAGGCCTTCTTATGTGCAATAGAATTTTTATCTTCTTCCCACTTCATATTATGTATTTGCGTCACTTGACCAATACTGTTGGGGAAATTAAGATAAATATTGCGCTCTGTTGAACTTGTCAATGGAAGTTCATCTGAGAAGCAGGGGAATCCACCAGCAACGGCTTGAGATAAACGTAAATCTAGTGGTTCATTAGATGCTGGTAAGCGGCGTGTGTCATGTGTTGTAAGTGTGCTCTTTATTGAGTTCCACTCAACGTCACCACATGCACCTTGGAAGAACAAGATGTGATTTTCGCGCGGGAACATTGGCGAACTCGGCAATTCATATCCCATCAACGACACACGTTGATTTGTGAATCTTAATGGTTTATTTGAATTAGGATATTCTTCTCTTCCGTCAGATATTGCGATGGATGTGTTTGTGCTACCAAAGTCAATACCCAAGGTTACGCCTTTAATTTGATTGATTTGATTAAAAATTTGTGGAAGAGGTTTGCTCTTATCATCAGTATAATTAATCAAAATATAACCACCTTCGTTGCTGGTTGGAGAAAGTAACTTTACGCCCTTAAATGGTTTCTTTGAACGATAGATTTCATACTTGTAGGGGTTATCTGCAACCGCGTCACTTGATACAACCAATAAGTCAGCACATATACCTTTGCTTACTTCCTTTGCAAGTTTAGTGATTTGACCATTTTCACTCAATAAAATTGGTTTGTCGTAGTCATCAAGCATGATACGGAAAGAACCATTTTGCATTTCTCCAACAAGTGGGACAGCCTTGTAATGTTGCGTGTTGCCGTTGTGGGGCAATTCGCTATACATGTAATACTGGTTCCACTGAGTTGAAACGAAGTTTGGCCAGAGCAAAATGTCCTTATTACAAATAGCACTGTCAGATGTGTAAACCTTCTTAAAGGAACGCATCTTGCCATTCGTAGTTTTGATATTCAAAGAGACCTCTAAGTTATTCGTACGAGCATTCGGATTAAACACAGCTGTTAATTCTGATGAATTATGCTTTGGATATCCAGGCATACTGATCAGATTTCCTACAGTCTTTCCATATACATTTAATCCTAATGCACTTAACGGTAATGCGAAATAAGCCTTTTTATCATCCCCCAGAATTTTTGCTGTAAGTACCAATATGGGTAATTTCTCATAGTCTTCTGGTTTTACCGGCAATTCGATGCGAGCAATCTTTGCTGCAGTTTCATCTAACATCAAATCCTTTGGGTCAAACTTCACAGAATTAGGTTGTTCTTCTGTATAAATTTCACCTTCCTTGCCCCATAATTGATCCTTGTAGCAGAATAAATTCTTAAAAGGACCCTCAAATTTAGCACTAACAGGAGGAATACTTCCTATTTCTAAATCGATATTCTCCTGACGCGCCTTTTTTTCTAGTTCAGATAACCAAAGTTCTAATTCAGTTCTGATAGTTGTTACAGAAAAGTCTCTTCTAGTTGTATTGTAATATTCCTGGAATTCCCCTGAACGTTCAATTAAGTGACCAATATAAGCGTGAAGTTCAGCTACTTGCATTGGTGTCATGACTGAATTAATGGGGTCAATGAAACGACCATTGCGTGAATCAATCCAAGGACATCCCTTTGAATATTCAAGTTTATATCCAGTTGAAGTAAATAATAGAGAATCTGGAGCAGTTGCCCCTACCACCATGCCTCTATATTTAATTACATTGATGAAAGGTACTTTGGGTTCATTAGGGTTGAGATTTTGTTCACACCACAAATCTCTACGCTTCAATAGCATATTCCCAAAGGCACCCTTAGGTTCATAGACGTTTTCGGTTTCATTTACAGATTTACCATCACTATAAACCATGTTAATACGTCTCACGGTTACGTTAGCATTATCCAAAGCAATACATGCAATCAAACCACGCCATTCGTTAACCAATTCTGCATAATATTTTACTAATGAACCTGCCTGATCATTATTGTCATTGTGGTGTTCCAACGCAGTTTTAAACAAATTAACACGTGCAAATGCAGAAGGTATACCAGATACCAACTGACCTACATTTGTCTTTTCATCTAACTGAGGAGTGACGATATTATTAATGAATTGTGTCGTGTTGCTTAACGGAACCCATTTGTTAAGTGAACCTGGGGGTGTGTAATTTGAACCGACTTCAATTACCAAAGGTTTATTTTCCATGACTAATTTGATCTAGAATTTAAAAATGTTGTGAGATAGTGATGGCATTATACATATGCGCCAAGAATCTCTCTCTTAATGAGGTGCCTTGCTTCTCTTCTGGCAGATTTTTGTTTCTCATATTAGAGATTAATGTGTCGAATCTTCTGTTGGCAACATCGCCAACCCATCCACTCTTATCCCAATGATGTTTTTCATCTGCGAAAATAGCACCTGCGTCTATCTTTGATAATTCAGACACTGTTTGTCTAAATGCTTCTGGGGCGAAAATAAATTTACCATTACGGATTGAGGATTGTACTTGATAGATCCATCCAAATGACACATTGCCATCTACAAATTTGTAGGCAAATTCTTTTAGGTATTGGTCGATTTGCTCACGTTGAACATTAGGAATGGCATTGTAGTCAGTTATTTTTTCAGAAGCGAGTGCTTCAATAAGTTTTGTTGTTCCAACAGTGCCTTCTTTAGCTCCGCCGTGTCTAGACAAGACGAGATGGGCAAATGATAAGAATGCTCCAATTTTGTTTTCAAACAAATCGCCATTTTCAACAAAACTTTTACCTGACAAACTTAACACGCCTGCATCATCTGTTGCCACTGTACGATAAACATACTCAGCCTCTTTAATTGCTGTAAGAACTTCTCGTTTTTCGTTAAAGAAGTCGTAAGCTGCAGCCGCACACATCATTTCCACAATATGACAGGGATTCTTTTGCTCCGCACCACCAGTTTTTACCTGTTCTCCGCCATCTGAGTAATCAATTTTCAATGAGTTGGGCCATCCGATGTGATACATACGTTTGTATGTTCCCTTTACGGTATCATCATTGTTATAGAAACTCAACGCTGCTTGAGAATTTAATGCAAAGTTGTTGGATGAAGCGATTACCTTCTCTCTTCTCAAAGCTTCATCTTTAGGAGGAGGGAAGGAGAAATAATCTGTTAAAAGTGTAGATGCGAACAAAACTTGATCTAATACTGCTCCTTCTGTCTGAATTTTCAAAGCTTCACTTAATGCTCTTGGGATGACGGGAATTGACGAAGCCCCTGTTCCTCCAAAAATACTGCCAAATACGAATACGCGAGCTGTGGCAGCATTCTGATTCAAAAGTTTTAAGAACTCAGTTAATTGCTTTTCTTGGAACTTAATATTTTCCCCACCTCTTCTAGCATTACGAGCAGCGTCTATGATGCCATGGTACATTAACATAGACCCTAAATGAGTCTGAGCTCGGTAACCATGATCCAACTTGAATTGCTGGACAGAATCACGTTCAAACAATAGGTCTGACAAGTCTTGGTTGTCATCTCTAGCATCGAAATTATTTGTTTGTGCTAATGCTGCTAGTGTGCTATTCCTGGGTTGTGAATAATCAGTATAAAATTTATAGAGATTTATCTTTGCTGAAAAGAACGTGTTTGTTCTTGCTAGCCCACCTGGTTCTGCTTCGGTTTTAACACTATTGTATAAGTCAATCAAATTTTCAACTCTAGCCTTATTACCATTTGTCTGGTCTGTATCAAGAGTTAGAACATTGATTTCATGATTGTCAAAAAGTCCTGCGGCACAAAGATGTACAAACGATTCGAGGCACCTCATACCAGTGCCACCAATCGCAATCAAGAAAAGATTGTCGTTCATTTTATATATCCTTTTAGAAGTTAAAGATTAAAACCATGTTCCGACCTTAGAACTCTTAAAGATTTTGCTTAAAAATACGCCCAAGATAATGAAACTCAGGAAGAATACACCAGCAGCGATACCTGAATGTAACATGAAATCACTTTTGCTTGCTTGGGTTAAAGTTACTTCTTCATTTTCAGCCATGTTGCTCAAATAAAGACTGTTTACAACAAAACCAACAATAGGCGTTAACACTGCCATAATCCAGAACCATATGCGGCGCGCTTTTGTGCCAGGATTATTGGGTTTTGCCAAAATCATATTAGTTGCGATTACTGCAACAAAGAAAAAAACTACTGCTACTACTGCTGCCCACATGTAGGCTGTTGTTACGGGAATTCCTACCATAATTTTAGAATTTAAAGGTTAATGTTTAGTTATTTTTTTGTTTATGAATTAATAATGCTTGAATTAGTATGCGATGTTCTTAATATAATAAGTGTACAACACATGACCTTGAGGGTTACATTCTGTATCAAGTAAAACTTGTTCTACTGAAGTTGCTAACGAAGGATTGCCTTCCCAATTAAAGAAATCCTTAGCATTGTTAAAGTTTGAAGTTGCTGCAGAAATCACAATGTCCACGCGGTACATTGCTCCTTCAAATTTTGATGAAGCTTTAAATTTTTGATCAAAATCAACAGAAATCTTTGTGTAGTCGCCTGTTTCGTAAGTTGCTGTTAAGAAGTCAAATACCTGTTTACCTTCATAACCTTGCACTTCCTTAACTTTCACACTATCCTCAGCACACATTTCCATCGCTTTTGTTATGTCGAATACACGTGCTTCAATTCCTGAAACGTTGTAACCATGCTGAGCATTGAGATCAACATACAAGTTGCTTAACAAGTGAGTAAAGCGGTCCTTTTCAGGTATTTCATTAGAACTCAAGCCTTTGGCATTTGTTAAAATATTTTCCCACGCTTCACAGAAAGGATAGAATTCTGCTAATGCTCCAACTCCCGTATTTAATGGAGTATAGGCACCCTTTCCACCTGCTACAGCCAAAGGTTCACAGTATGATTTATAAGATTGAGCGTTTCCTTTTTCTAACACCACGGTTACGGCGTCTTGCCCTTTACTGTTGTGATAGTTACCACCTTGATTGACTGACAAGGGTTTCTGAGTTCCTTCATCATCAACTTGATAAACATAATTTGTGAATGCTGGGAAAGCGAAGTCCTTGCCACCTAAAACGAATTTTTCTAAACCATTTACGGCATTGTTAATAAGACTTCCAAGTGTGTTGATGTTATCATCAAACACAGTCAAGAACATCATCTTCTCCTTACCGTTCTCTGTGAAGTTCCATTTGTAGAAAGTAATCTTGTGTCCTTTCTTCAACCATTCTGTAAATGCTTTTTTGGCATAAGCTGCCTTTTGGATTCTACCGTTGTTGTATTCTTCGTAGTCAGTCAATAACAGCGCAGGTTGATTATTTTCTACGATAGTTTCTAAAGTTTTTTGTACAGGTGCACTAATTTGTGAATAACTTTTAGAATTCAGCAAATAGTTGTACAATTCAGTGTGAGATTTTTCGATAGGTGAAATTTGATTATTTGCCAAACCAAAGCAATCCGCTTTTCCTGCAATGCTATTTACAATGCCTTGCAACACTGCCTTGCTGTTGTCATCTGCGTAGGCAGCATTCATTCCATCTGACATATCAAAATACACAGCGTTGCCGTCGTTCATTTGAGTGGGTTGCTTCATCACTTCAACATATTTGTCTAGAGGTGTTCTGTCAAAGTCATCCCCACCGCATGAAGATAAACTACCCATTATTGCAAAAGGAAGCAATAAACTAAATAATTTTTTTACCATAGTTGTTTTGTTTTTATTTATTTTATGATTGTTTTAGACTCATTATTATATATAGCGATAACTCCTCGCAAAGGTACAATAATTATTAATATAACCCAATTAAAGTTAATTTTTTTTGACTTTTGTCACCTCTGTCTTTCAAATTTTGTATGTAATAATTAAATAAAAGGACTACAAACAGAACAGCGCGCCAAGTCGTTGAACTCGGTGCGCCGTATTTTAAGTTTTAAATTTCTATTTGATGTTTTTGAGATCCTATTGTGTTGGGGAGAACAGAACTTTTAGAGTTCAAGGTCGCCGTCGAAGATTTCGTGCCAGGGGAGGCCTTGCTTGTTGAGTTCGTCCATGAAGGGATCGGGATCAAATTCTTCTACGTTCCATACGCCGGGACGCTTCCAGAGTCCGAGCATAAACATACGTGCGCCGATGCAAGCGGGAACACCTGTGGTGTAACTTACGCCCTGCATGCCAGTTTCTTCGTAGGCTGCACGGTGTGAGCAGTTGTTGTAAACGTAGTAGGTACGTTCCTTACCGTCCTTGATACCACGGATGCGGCAACCGATACTTGTTTCGCCTTCGTAGTTCTCGCCGAGGTCCTGAGGATTGGGAAGCACGGCCTTCAAGAACTGAAGGGGCTGAATCCAATGGCCTTCGTAGCAGATAGGTACGATGCTGTCCATACCAATGTTCTGAATCACGCGGAGGTGAGTGAGGTATTCCTGACCGAAAGTCATCCAGAAGCGCGCACGCTTGATAGTGGGATAATTCTTTACGAGACTTTCGATTTCTTCATGGTGAAGGAGGTAAGACTCACGCGGACCGATGTTGGGGTAAGTAAGCGGCTGGTGAATTTCAAGGGGTTCGGTTTCCACCCATTGGCCATTTTCCCAATAAAGACCCTTCTGCGTGATTTCGCGAATGTTAATTTCGGGATTGAAGTTCGTAGCAAACGCCTTACCGTGGTCGCCCGCGTTACAGTCAACGATATCGAGGTAATGGATTTCGTCGAAGTGGTGCTTCGCAGCATAAGCGGTGTAAATAGAAGTCACACCGGGGTCGAAACCACAGCCAAGAATTGCGGTAAGTCCCGCCTGCTCAAAGCGTTCCTTGTATGCCCACTGCCAAGAATACTCGAAGTGTGCTTCATCCTTGGGTTCGTAGTTTGCCGTGTCGAGATACGAACAACCGAACTCCAAACAAGCCTCCATAATCGTGAGGTCCTGATAGGGGAGTGCGAGGTTCATTACGAGGTCGGGCTTAAACTCGTTAAAGAGTGCCACCAATTCGGGTACGTTGTCGGCATCTACTTGAGCAGTCTTGATGTTAGGATTGCCAATCGCCTTAACGATAGCGTCACACTTAGACTTCGTGCGGCTTGCAATCATGATTTCATCAAACACGTCAGAGTTCTGCGCCACCTTGTGCGCTGCAACAGTGGCTACGCCTCCTGCGCCAATGATAAGAACTTTTCCCATTTTGTTGTATAGAGTTTAATATGTTATCCAGTGACAAAGTTACGATAAAGAAACGAATCTACAACTTTTCGGTGGGGAAAATGCAGGGAGAAATGTGTTTCAGGCGCAGGAGAAAACCTTACTCTCTGCTTCCTTAAATCCTTGCACCTTTTACAGAATTAGACATACGAAAAACTATTAAGCACTTAGGGAAAATTCTTTGAGACTTAAGAATCATTAAGTGCCTAATAGTTTTTGCTATGATAGTAGTTTGGAACTGTATGTTAGATATTGTTGGAATCCAGTGAGTTAAACTCGTTCTGGAGTTTAATGCTTTTTCCACCCTGGCTGATGGCGCTTTTGGAGTTCCTCAGCCACTTGCTCGATGCGCAGACCTTTGGCGGTGAGGAGCACTTCGAGGTGGAAGAACATGTCGGATGCTTCGTAGAGCAAGCGGTCGTTGGTTCCGTTAGTGGCTTCGATTACGGCTTCAAGTGCCTCTTCGCCCACCTTTTGTGCCATGCGGTTGAGCCCATCTCGGAAGAGGGTGGTGGTGTAAGAACCTTCAGGCATATCGCGGTGGCGCTGTTCTACGACGTCTTGAAGTTCGGAGAGGAAGAGGAGGGGATTGGCCTCATTCTTCTCACCCCAACACGTGTCCGTTCCTGTGTGGCAGGTCGGTCCGTGGGGAATAACCTTTACGAGGAGTGTGTCGTTGTCGCAATCTTCGGCGAGGCTGACAAGTTCAAGGTAGTTGCCGCTCTCTTCGCCTTTAGTCCAAAGGCGTTGGCGCGAACGACTGAAGAATGTGACGCGCCCTGTTTCGAGCGTCTTATTGTAAGATTCTTGGTTCATATAGCCAAGCATGAGCACGTTGCGTGTCGTGCTGTCTTGGATAATTGCGGGAACGAGTCCGCCTTGTTTTTCAAAATCAATCATTGTTTGAGGTCTTGAGGTTTTTAGGTTGTGAGGGACTATGCCTCAGATAGAAAAAATCAAGAGTACATTTATCTCACGGGAATGCCTTCCCCGCGGAGATAAGGCTTGAGTTCGGGAATGGGA
>CALFGU010000240.1 GCA_937877685.1 uncultured Prevotella sp. | reverse complement strand
TTAACTTTTAAAGTACGATAACGATATTTCGATGCGCAGCCTTCCATATTGTTTTTGCGCTCGAGATTGAAGGTTGTCTTTTGGGGATGGGGTTTCACAAAACCACAACCCCAAAAGACAAAATTCAATCGCGCATACAGTTTTTTCAAAATAAGCAAAAAAACTTGCAGATTTATTTGGTCAGATCCTATATTTCACGTTGATTATTTCTATCTGCAGATTAGGTGTGCGTCCCTACTTGTCAATCAAAAGTCTTTTTGTTTTTCCTGTGAATCCCCTGTCTTTTGTTGAGATATTCAAAAAAAAGGACGCACAAACTGTGCGCCCTTACCTATTCATTGTTTTAATGTACCTTTAATTCGCCGCATCCACAGCACAGTTCAACGAACCGCTCTTATACGTGTAACTGCCGTCAACACTGATGGCCTTGCTCTTTACGCCTGTCGCAGAAATGCGGATGGTACCCCCGTCGAAAAGGAAGTTACCCTTTCCCTTGATTCCGCGACACTTGCTTTCGTCAGCCGTACCTGCGGCATACGTAGTGCCAGTTACGCTCAATTCAATCAAAGGATTGTTTGCCACACCCTTAATTGTGAGGTCGCCATCAACACTGATTCCCTTCGTGCCGTTACCTGAGACGGAACCTTTAATCACACCGCCCGAAATAGTCATCTGACCGTCGCTCTTAATCCCCTTCGTGTCGTCAGCAACTACGTCCAAGTGAATCGTACCTCCCTCAATAAACACTTCGCCATTGAGTTCGTCCGTAGCATCATTGGTCAGCGAGATGTCAAAACCGTCACCGCCCACATTCTTCATCGTGAAGGTGCCCCCTTGTAGCAGTAAGTACTGGTCAATATGGAACGCATCGCTCACAGCTCCCAAAACGTTGATGGTGCCCGTAAATTCGTCCTTGAACTGTGAATATTCGTCGCTCACGTATGCATGCTTGGAGTTGCCCGTAATATTAATGGTGCCATCGCCTTCAAACTCAGGGTGACCGTTAACAAAGAAAGCACCCTTATGCTCTCCGCCAGCGCAATCTTCAAAATTGTTGGTGCCGTTTACGAGAATCTTAATGCGCTTTCCGTTAAGAATGTTTAGGGCAGGAAGGCTCACTGTAGTTGATGTAAGACTCACACCGTTGAGCGCAACTGTTGCCTTAAAATCTCCCTCCATAGTAAAGGAACCTGAGTCGGAAGTGCCGCTGAGCGTGTACGTAATTTCATCCTGAAAAAGAGGGTCGGCAGTGATATTAACGTTTGCGCCGTCCACCAAAACAGTCAGATAGGGCGCAAGGTCACCGCTGAGTTCCACAGTTGCCGAATTGCCGTTATAGACCACTCCTACGCTCTTTTCTGCAACAGGAGTATTGTTAATTGTTATACGGTCAATGGTGCTGATGTCGTATGTCTTTCCGCCGAGGGTGAGGGTTGTGCCTCCGCTTGCGAAACTGGATTCGCCGAGAGTCGTAGCGTCAAACGCTGTAGTCACACAGCCTT
Organism: uncultured Prevotella sp.; assembly: GCA_937877685.1. GTDB lineage: Bacteria > Bacteroidota > Bacteroidia > Bacteroidales > Bacteroidaceae > Alloprevotella. The sequence goes on along the minus strand of CALFGU010000240.1, from coordinate 2,774 downwards.
GCTCCACACGCAGTGTCTGTGCCGATGCAGTCAAAGTTGTTCCTGCAAGGGCGAGAAGGAGTAGATACTGTTTCATTGTGCAAGGAGTTTAAATGTTTGTTGACCAATGCGCACTACGTAAACGCCCTTGCTCAATGGGAGCGTGAAGCGCTCATTTCCGTTGGTGCTCTTCTTCAGTGTAGCCACGGCGCGTCCGTCAAGGTTATAAACGCCAATGGGAGTGCCTGCAGGCGCCACAACTTGGAGTGTGCCACCCGTAAATTGCGCCTTCACCACGGCTGTAGCAACTGCGTTGATGCTCGTAGGTTCAGCCGAGAAAAAGAGTGCGTTAAGGTCGGCCGTAGCAATCTCAACGGTCTGACCGTCACACTGTGTAATCAATTTATCATTTGCAAAGGTGAGCACAGCTCCCGAACTGATGTTCAGACTCTGCTCATTGCCGTTCAAGAGTCGGAACGTCAAGTAATCCAAGCGCTGAGCGCTCACGCTCGTTGCCAAAAGGAGGGCAACGAAAAAGGATAATATTCTCATGATTTGCTGATATTTGGTTGAGGTTGAGAGGGACTTAAGATAGGATTTAATAGTTTCTATAGACTATAGTCCCTATAGTTACTATAGTTCCTATAATTCCATCCCCCCCTTAATTAAAATTTAATCTTATATCCAATGCTCACCGCATGTACATTGGGGTCGTCGCTGTAATGTGAGTCATTAAAGACGTAAGCAATGGAAAGCGTGTTTTTCTTATTGAGTTTCCAGTCGGCGCCGACGATAAGGCGCGTTTCTTCAGTAGCACCGCCATTTTGAAGTTGCGTCTTGATTTCATAGGTTGCGAAAGGCGCAAGGGGGCATTTCTTAATGTCGTATTCAACGCCGATGCGCGAGCGAAGCAAATGGTCATTCTTGTGGTGCTTACGGTCTTCGCCTACTTCAGCACGGAACCAGTCTTGATCAGCAAAGTTATACGTGGGAACTGATCCGTCAAAGCCCATAGGAACTTCGTCACGATAGCGCATGCGTTCAATATCCTTGGCAATAGAATGCGTATATTGATAACGCTCACGGATAGAGAAGGTAAAGCGTCCCACCTTCACCTTGCTCGAAAGGTCAAACGAAAGTCGATGCTTCGTGCGATGAAAGGCTTCATCCACATTGTAGCCATCAAATTTGCCATTCGCCTCCAAGTCATTCATCTTTACTTCTCCACGACTCAAGTCGCTGATATACTGATAGGTAGCGCCCGCCTTAAGGAAGTCGCAAACTTTATAGTTTCCGCTAATAAAGGCGTTGGCACGTGACACTTCTCCAAGATTGTCATTTGCGCGCATGCCTAAGCCAAAACTCATTTCGAGGCGCTTATTAACTTTTGTTTCGGCTTCAAATTCAAGCCACGTTCCAAATTCATCTTTCTGTGCAAAGGTTGGAACTGCCAACAGGAGGGCACAACAGGTAGTAAAAATCTTTTTCATAATGGTTGGTGTTTAAGGTTTTCAAGTTCTTGTTATTCGGGTGGTTAAGACGGAGCGAATGAGGCGCGAAACAAACCCTCAAATTGTGCGTCTTAAGTGCCCAAATAAAACAGATTTAGTTACGTATTGTTTTTCCTAAAATAGATTTTGTTTTCGGCAAATCTGTAGTTGTAGTGTTTTTGCGAAAAAAGAGTGTTGGGAATAAAGTCATCTGACGCACGACGAGGCACCTGCGCCCGCCAAGGTCTTACGGCTTTATGCTCAACACTCATTGGGCGTTATGCGTCGGGGACTTTAAACATGCGGTCAACCGACTTAATGCGTTTTTCTGGGTCAACGTAGAACACGCGAAGCATGGTCATGTCCGTCAAAAAGTCAACGGCGCCCACTTCTACGCGTGTAATTTTCACCCCAAGGCGTTCCTCAAGGTCCTTCACGAGATCGTCGTAGCGCTCAGGCTTAATGAGGTCGATGTTGTCGTATTTAACGAACTTACAACCTTGATTATAAGCGGAGTGGAAGTTTTCTGCCAACCACACAATGACGATGAACACGAGGTTAATCACTAAGCGTTCGGCGACGCAGAGATTGCCCGTTTTGCCGTTGAGCACCGATAGCGCGATTAAGAAGAAGAGGTACGTCATTTCGCGAATGGGTACACTCTCTGTGCGATAGCGGATAATCCCAAATATAGCGAAGAGCCCAAGAGCGGCACCTACCATTCCGGCATCCGAAACCGAGCCCGCCTTTTCCTGACCCATGAACAAATAAATCAGCATGAAGATGCTCACCGAGAGCAAGATGAACGTGAAGTAGTAATCACGACGCTGCCCCTTGGGATAGTAGAAGAAATGAACGATGGACCAAACGGTCACACAGTTAAGCACGAGACTTCCAAGGAGATGGAGCAAGTCGGCACTTTCAGAAAGAAATTCAGGCATAAGTTTAAGGTTAAAAGGTTATAAAGTTCTGAGGTTAAAAGGTTCTGAGGTTCAGAAGTTAAGATGTTCTGAGGTTCAGAAGTTAGGAAGTTCAGTTTAGAAGTTATAAAGTTCTGATGTTCTGAAGTTCTGATGTTAAGAAGTCCGCACGGCGCTCTCCTCCTGTTCATAGGAGGAAGATGAGCGTAGCGAAATCAATCGGGACCGCCTTTGGCGGTGAGGGGGTGCAATACCCCAGCGAGTGAATACAAACGCAGTGAAAAAGTAAAACCAGTGGGTAATAAAGTTTGGCAATGATATAGGAGTTGACCCAAAGTTGCATTTCATACCCCCTCCCCGCCAAAGGCGGTACTCCCCCTATCTT
>CALFGU010000239.1 GCA_937877685.1 uncultured Prevotella sp. | reverse complement strand
GTACTTGTTCCAGTTGTTCTCACCCTCGGCATATCCGACTTGAGCGTTAGCCCACGCAACAAGTTTCTGTTTAGCTTGTTCTATCGTCATAGTTTTATCTTCCTAACCTTGAGCGTATTACTTGTGTTCGTGTTCGTGAATGTGATGCTGTTCGTGTTTGTTGATATGGTGATGTTGGACGATGTTCGATAACCGATGTATGCAACAGACCCGGACGAACTTACATTATAGGTGTAGATGTTTTGGAGGGTTGTCGAAGCACTTGTTGCGATGATGATGCCGGATTCGCCGTTCGCAACGGAAAACGTTGCCGTTCCGTTATTTGACGAAGCCGTGTCCGTGGTCATCTCAAAGCCGCCAAGACCAAGCTGTCCCTTTACTTGGGATGGGTTTCCAAGAAGGATATCCCAATCGGAAGAAATCTCCACGGACTTGTTGTTGCCCGAAACCATTCCGATGCCGATACCGCCGTCCACACCCGCCCCGTGGTTTACATGGCTCTTTGCAGACGGCACATTCTTTGTCTGCGTTGTCGTTGTAAAGTCATCCGCAAGCGAAACTTGGATGTTGTAGCTACTGTTGACATCCGCAACGATGTTATGCACATTGCCGCTTGCCGTATAGCTTGTCAGCGTGGTTGTCGAGTGCGTTGTGTAGGTGCTTGCAGAAACCTTCTTGTACTTGATAACGAGAGTCTTTGAGTTATGATTTCCAAGCGCGGTAATGCTTACAGCGTAATTAACTCTAATGTATGCCCCGGAGTCATTCGCCGTTCCGTCAGAGTCGCACCGATATACCGAAAAAGTAGTAAACTTCGGCGCGGAGTAGTCATAGATTTGAATCGTACTCGTTGCCGTAGCGGTTTTACTTCGCGTATCGGTAATTGTTGCGGAAACGGAAGTATTGCTCGTTGAGTAAATAACGCCAGTTGTCGCGGGGGAAGACGAATAGGTTGAGCCGTTTGCGGAAATGCTCATTGAGGCAACTGTCGCGCCGCCAACCGTGGAACTCGTCACCGTGACTTGAAGCTTTGACTTCCCCTTAACATACCGACCGTAGGTGCTTAAATACCCTTCGGGGTCGGTTGTCGAGATGGAAACTGTCGGAGTAATATCTGCCGAATTGAACGACAGGGTTTTTGTCGTGGACGAAGTGCCAATAAGCGTAGACCCGCTATATGTTTGGCAAGTAATCGTTGCGGTTGCGGAAGTTGCGTTTGTGATGTACTGCGCGTAGGTTGCTACGGCGGGAGTCCAAGTTACGGTTAGAAGATTTTGCGATGTCGTGAGGAGCGTTTCTGTGTAACCCGCGCACGAAGTCTTCACAACATGGCGAAGAGATGTCGGCGCGCCTTGCGCTCTTGTGATCGTCAGCGTAACCGCAGAACCAAACTTTGTGCCACCCGATGCCGCAATGGTAGAGGTCTGTGCCGACCATTGGGCATACAGGGTTACATTGGAAGACGGTGTAAAGCTATCGCCGCCGCCGCCTCTTCGTGTGCCGCCGCTTGAGGCGGTGTACCAACCATTAAAGGTATAGCCGCTTCGTGTCGGCGTTGGGAGCGTTACCGCCGCAGTAGAAGTCGAACTCGTCCATTGTGCGTACAGGGTAGCAGCCGCATTTGCTGTGTAAGAACCGCTTGGGTTGTAGTTCGTCCCGCTGCCGTCAGCCGCTGTATTCCACTTTGAGAATGTGTAAGTGGAAGTGATGTTTGCTGTTGCAGAAGTTGGAGTAACGCTACCGCCATTCGCATTGTATGTGACAGTTCGACTACCTGAAACAGACGATGCTCTTGTGGGCGTTGTCGCGCTCAAGGTGAGCGTTGTGCCAT
>CALFGU010000238.1 GCA_937877685.1 uncultured Prevotella sp. | reverse complement strand
ACAATAATGATTTTACTCAACGATAATGATTTATGTTTGATTTCCGGCGGAAAAGATTTGACCGAAGTGACCAGAAACCTAAAAAAATCCAATATAATGGTGCCACCATTATTACACTTATATTAAAGAAAGACTGAGTAAGATAACCTATAATAACTAAAAACATTACTTTAAATTTATCATCTTCAAATCTTGATAATATTGATTATAACAAAAAAGGAATTGAATTTATGGAAAAAGCAGTTGCTTTAACGCCAGAAAACAAACAGCAAAATGCCAATAAACTATTGGGTATAGGTAAATTTGCTGCCGGTAATGTCTTTGCCGGAAATATTGATTATAAAAACAAAACTAATAATGTTTATAATGAAGAAACTTTTTACTTCTTTGTTCTTGTTGGGTATGATGGCTCCATTTGGAGCTTCGGCGCAGTTCCAGCTCAATGCTGAGACACCCACCAACCCCGACAATGCACCGCTTCCGGTACACCCGGTACCCAGTGACCGACAGCTCTTGTGGAACGAGACCGAGTTCTATGCATTCTTCCACTATGGTATGAACACCTTTACAGGCTTGGAGTGGGGTTTTGGTAACGAACCCGAATCTAAATATGCTCCCTTGGCAATGCCCAATCCCGAACAGTGGGTGACTTCTGTGAAAGCGGCAGGTATGAATGGCGGTATTGCTGTGGTGAAACACCATGACGGTTTCTGCCTCTGGCCAACGGCTACAACAACTCACAGCATTGCGAATGCTGGCAACGAATACGGCCGTTCGGCAAATATCCCTCTGCTTTTTGCTGAGGCAAGTCAGAAGCATGACATGAAGTATGGTTTCTACATCTCTCCATGGGACCGTAACTCTGCACACTATGGCAAGGACACTTACGTAACAGAGGTGTTCCTCAAGCAGTGTGAGGAATTGGCGGAATATGGTTCTGATCAGTTTGAAATGTGGTTTGACGGCGCTCGCGGTGGTGATGGTTACTATGGCGGCGAAGGCGGAAATCGCGATATTGACCCTGAAATTTATTATGACGTTCCTAACCTCCGTGCACGCGTTCATCGTATTGCTCCTAACTGTGTGATGTGGGGCGTTGGCGGTGAGGCACGCTGGATTGGTAATGAGTCGGGTTACGCTGGAGAAACTAACTGGGCGATGACTGACTATCTCTCAGAAACCGTGGTGCGTGAGAATGGCGACATCAATGGTTGGTTCTGGAATCCTGGCGAAAGTGATGCAAAGGCAACAAGTGCGGGATGGTTCTGGCACAATGGCGAATCTATGAAGAGCGCAGAACGCTTGTTCCAAATGTACTTGGAAACAGTGGGTCGCAATGCTACACTCATTCTCAACTGTCCCCCCAATCAATCTGGTGTGCTTCCCACAAACACCGTAAACGAATTGAAGAAGTTGGGCAAGATGCTCCACGAACGCCTTGCTGTTCCCGTATATGGACGTGATGAATCTACTGCTGCTACTGACCTTGCGAAGTCTGCTACTATTGAAGTGAGCGAAACGCGCACTGGCGGTAAGTATGAAGTGACCAATCTTACGGATGGCGATAAGGAAACTTATTGGGGAACAAACGATGGTAGTCTTGGTGCAACAATTACGCTTACTTGGGACGCTCCTCAGGAGATTCGCTACCTCGTAATGCAGGAACCCGTGAAGTTGGGTCAGCGCATTAAGGACTTCAAGATTGAGTATACAGAAGATGGAACTACTTGGACAGAACTCTGCCCCAATATGCAGACAACTACAGTAGGTTACAAGCGCATCATTCCTCTTAACGGAAAGACTGACAACAGTTACAGTCAGAGTTATAACGCCAAGCAGTTGCGCATCACTATTCTTGACAGCCGTGCTTGTCCCTTGCTCTCTAACTTGAATGTATTCTAAAGAACATCAACACTTAACCTAAAAACAGAAAATTATGAAAAAGAATATCATCCTTTCTGCTGCGTTGATGTTGTTCGGACTCACCGCACAGGCACAGACTACAATATCTTTCGATAGTGAAGATTACAAGGCAATAAGCGTTTACGATTCTTGGGCAGATAGCCCCTTCCGCGCAGCAACTCCCACTATCGACTTTGACGCTGCCGTCGTAGACAATCCCGACACTGAAGTTGACGCAGTTGTGGGAGTAGCTCCTAACGCTTCGGAAAAGGTAGTTAAAGTTCGCCGTAGTCGTTTTGGTAGTAACACTTTTGGCGTGCGTATTGACCTTAAGGAACCCATCCGCATGACAAAGCAGTTGCAATACATTCATATCATGGCTTACCTCAAGGATAAACCTGCTGACAGCCGCATGATGGTTATTGGTCTCGGTAAGCGCCTTGAAGAAAGTTGGAGCTGGCAAACTGGCGAAGATGAGCAGTTCTGGGCAGTGAC
>CALFGU010000237.1 GCA_937877685.1 uncultured Prevotella sp. | reverse complement strand
ATTGCACGACGTTATTCTCCATGTTGCCGATGATCTATGGTTAGGTAAAATAACCCAAATGTAGCGGATGCAATCATCTTTTAAAATCAACCCTCATAACCTATGAAAATCAAGTACGCTTTTATCAGTAAGACGGGTAGGCGCTCAAATAATGAAGATTTTGTCAAGATTATTGACAAACCTGAAGCGCAACGCTGGTTGGGAGTCGTGTGTGATGGTATGGGTGGACATGCCTTGGGAGAAGTGGCGAGCGAGACGGTCGGGAATGCGGTTTGTGAGTATTACGAACAGACTTCCGAACCCGATGCGATTATCAAAGCGGAAAAGGCGTGTTATGCGGCATCCTCAAAATTGAACGAACGGAGTTTGGAATTGCGCGGTGCGGAAATGGGGACCACTCTTGCGATGGCAAGTATTGAAGATGGGCATATCACCTTCACGCATTGTGGAGATAGCCGATGTTATTTCTTCCGAGATGGTAACCTTGAATTTCAGACGCACGACCACGTGGGTACGAGTTTTGGATGGGAGATTGTGACACGATGTTTCTTCTCCCACAATCCCAAAGCGGCACTCCCTGATGTTACACAATTTGAAGTCCTACCAGGCGATAGGATTCTCATTTGTTCAGATGGGTTGTATAAGAGCATGCCTCCTGAAATTCTCCGAGCGAGAGTGATGGACGAAAAAACTCCTGAAGAGATTCTGGATGTCTTTGACTTCTTGTGTGAGAAGCATGGGGATGACAATTATACGGCAATCTTGGCATTTGTAGAATAAAACCCTACCCTCCCCCTTCAAAAATAGATAACCGCGTTAGAAAAAATGTTCCGTTAAGAACGAGCACTTTTCTAACGCGTTTTTTTATGTTTACAAATATTGCTGTCCAGTAAATATAGATAACTCTTTGTTTGATGGATAGTTGTACTCATACAAGCCCCTCATAGAAATTCAACCGAAAAAAACGAGAATTTCTATGTTTAAGAGACAAATTTTACCGGACAGCAATAGTTTACATTCTACTGATTTTCAGAAATAAAGAAAAGTGACACATACAATGAAGAAGAGTCATTATATGTGCCACTAAAATATGAGGTGTGATTCGTTCTCCGAAAGGAGACGCCTCACGATTGTTGCAATTGGATTACTTTACCTTAGCAACGATAGCCTTGAACGCTTCGGGGTTGTTCACCGCGAGGTCAGCGAGGACCTTACGATTGATTTCGATACCAGCCTTGTGGAGCGCGCCCATGAGCTGAGAGTATGACATACCTTCAAGACGAGCTGCTGCGTTGATACGCTGAATCCAGAGAGCGCGGAAGTTGCGCTTCTTATTACGACGGTCACGGAAAGCATAGGTAAGACCCTTTTCCCATGTGTTCTTTGCTACTGTCCAAACGTTCTTGCGAGCGCCGAAGTAACCGCGAGTCAACTTAAGAATTCTTTTTCTCTTAGCACGTGAAGCTACGTGATTTACTGATCTTGGCATAGTTAATGTACTTTTTGAATGTTAGCGCCGAATCTACATCGCTTTGCGACTAAACGGACTTGCGTTGCTAATCATTCGGTTAGAAATTAGTTTGTTTAGATTAAAAGGGTGCTAATTGTTTGAGGATTAGCGCATGCAAAGGAGTTCGCGAACCTGCTTAACGTTTGTTGTGTCAACGATAGCGTCGTGTACGAGGTTACGCTTCTGCTTCTTTGTCTTCTTAGTCAAGATGTGACTATGGAAGGCATGATGTCTCTTAATCTTACCCGTTCCAGTGAGCGCGAAACGCTTCTTAGCACCAGAATTAGTCTTTACTTTTGGCATTTTCTTTTAAATATTTAATGATTACTATAGTGTGCGGTTAAGTGAGATACCAAACTTAACGCGCTACATTTCTTTTTCTTTCGGTGTAGGCGAGAGCAATCCTTTCTAAGGTTTAGAAGTCTTCACCTTCTACGCTGAGTGTGAATTCCTTCTTTGCCTTTTGCTGGGGTGCTTTCTTTTCTGCCTTCTGCACGTTTTCAGTTTCCGCATCGTCGTGTTCAACAGGCTTGTTTGCCTTCTTCACACTCTTGGGAGCGATGTAGATAATCATGCGCTTACCTTCGAGTTTGGGCATGCTTTCTACCTTACCTACTTCTTCGAGGTCGTTTGCAAAACGGAGGAGGAGCACTTCACCTTGTTCCTTAAAGAGAATGGAGCGACCGCGGAAGAATACGTGAGCCTTCACCTTATCGCCTTCCATAAGGAATTCCTTGGCATGCTTGAGCTTGAAGTTGTAGTCGTGTTCGTCGGTTTGAGGTCCGAAGCGAATTTCCTTGATTTCCACCTTCACCTGCTTTGCCTTGAGTTCCTTCTGCTTCTTCTTTTGCTGATAGAGGAACTTTGAATAATCAATCAATCGACAAACTGGAGGCTCTGCGTTGGGAGAGATTTCAACGAGGTCAAGTCCCTTTTGTTCTGCAAGGCGAAGCGCATCACGTGTCGGCACTACTGCTGACTCAATATCGTCGCCTACAATACGCACTTCGCGCGCACGGATTTGTCCGTTGATGCGATGCTGCGCTTTCATTTTGTCATTCTTCATTCAGAATAAAAATCTTACTTATTGATTGATATTTCAGGTTAATACTTCTGCACTTTGGCAGTAATCGGGTGCAAAATTACGAAAACCTTGTGTGTCGGCAAAACTTTTTACCTACATTTTTCACTTGCTTACACACATTTTCTGCTTTTCCACCCCACCCCTTTTATTTACAAGCGTTGAGAACTAAGCAGGGCGCCTAATTCTCAACACTCATTATTATATATATATGTGTACGCGGGTGATTAGAATGCGAGCATTTCTGCTACTTCATCGTTCACCTTCTTCGCAAAGTCAGCAATGCTCATGCTGCCCTGGTCGCCTTCGCCCTGCTTACGCACGGCTACGAGGCCTTCGGCAGCTTCCTTTTCACCTACTACGAGGAGGTAAGGAATGTGCTTCATTTCGTTGTCGCGAATCTTACGGCCGATCTTTTCGTTGCGGTCGTCAACGATGGCGCGAACGTCCTGTGCTTCGAGCGCCAAGCGCACCTGCTCTGCATAATCGTTATACTTTTCAGAGATGGGGAGGATTGCTACTTGGTCGGGGGTCAACCACAAGGGGAAGTGACCTGCGGTGTGCTCAATGAGCACGGCGGTGAAGCGCTCCATCGAACCGAAGGGTGCACGGTGAATCATCACGGGACGGTGCTTGAGGTTGTCAGCACCCGTGTATTCGAGTTCGAAGCGTTCGGGCAAGTTGTAGTCCACCTGGATGGTACCCAACTGCCAACGACGGCCGAGTGCGTCCTTCACCATAAAGTCGAGCTTAGGACCATAGAAGGCTGCTTCGCCGTATTCAACAACGGCGGGGAGGCCCTTTTCCTGACA
>CALFGU010000236.1 GCA_937877685.1 uncultured Prevotella sp. | reverse complement strand
GGCGGAGTTTTGACGAACTGGATTTCGTAGCAGGCGAAACATCTTCCTTTGAAGATATCTGCATCATGAAATACTTCGCATTTGAACCCGGTCAGGCAGTAACACTGACTCTGAATGAAGGTTTCACCTTCCCCGCTGACCAGACAATGACGGACGGCGACACGCTTCCTTCGTGGAACGGAAAGAACTACTGGGTCGATGAGAACGGCCAGACGGTAAAAACGCATACTGCGGGCAACACGAAGTATACGGCAAAGTGGTGGAGCAGCACGAACGTCAATATCCTTTTCTATCTGGGCTCGACGGACACGTGGGGCTTCAGAGGATCTACAGATATTTGTGCCACGTTCAAACTTACGGGCATGAATGTCGCTCCGGCCGAAGGCATTGATGCGAATTACAACAAGATCGTGCTTTTAACCGACGTCACTTTGGATAGCACGGCCTCCGGCAATGATATAGACGGCAACAACCTTGCGCTGTACGCTACGGTATACGGTAACGGCTATACGATCAAGTCCACCAGCCACGGCGGAAACGCGCCGATGCTCTATCTCAATAACGCCAATTCTCGAGTGGTGTTTAATGACGTAGTGATTGACGGTGGCGTTACGACTACGGTCGCGAACGGTGTTTATTCTTTCGCCGGAACGACCTATGCGGGAACGAAAGGTGCGTTCCTCAGCGTAGACGCTGCGGCTGAGGTCACGTTCAACAACGTTGAGATCAAGAACTTTGCACAGAAGCATACAGGTACCGCGCAGAACGGTGCCGCGCTTTATCTTGCAAACGGAGCTAAGGCGACTCTTAATGCAGTTAACATTCATGATAACTTCAGCGCGGATATGGGCGTGATCTATGCCACGGGTACTGAAACAAGGCTTCACCTGACGGGTGCTTGTACGTTTAGCAACAACGCACTTGTAAAACTGAACAACGGAGCGCTTAAGGCTACCTACATTTCCGATATTTTCAATTCGGCTGTTGAGAACATTTGTATCTCCGGTGACTTTACCACTCCCTCACTCAGATTCTACAACTATTTAGCCATGAGAGGAGAAGGCAAAGCCTTTGCTACTCTTGAAGCGGGGGAGACTCTGAATGCGGGTGCGAACCTCATTGACGTGGCGAACACAAAGCTTGTTGGTGTGGCGAACGCGGACTCGAAGCTCGTTTGGTCGATTGATACGGTAACTCTTATCGTTAACACCAAGCACGGAACCGAGGCTTTCCGCTACGATCATTCGCTGTATGTTGGCGATACAATTCCTACATGGACCGGTACGATTTGGTCCTATGGTGAAAGCAATACCACAACCACCAAACACGTGAGAGGCGTAAAGACCTATACGGCAAATTGGTCGGATTCCTCCTCGATCGTAGCACTTTCCTCTACGGACGGTGGTAAGACCTGGAGCAACTGGGGTTCTGTTTGGAAGGCCGCCAACCAACCTAACATCACCAACATTGAAGTGATCGATGGTGCACTTGCTACTACTACGGATAACACGACGGGTGTAATCACAATTCCTGCCAACGCAAAGTACATCCTTGACTTCAATGGCCTTACGGTAACCCGTTCGGTGGATACGATTCAGATTAAAGTGCCGGCAAGCACTGCCAGAAACGTTACCATCAAGGGCGCAAACTTTGACGGTAAGATCGGTGGCGAAGACGTTACCATCTGCACCACCGACGATGCATACAAGGCTTGCAACCCCAACTGGGCAATCACCATTCTGCTGGAGAAGCAGGCTGACGGCACCTACAAGCTGAACGGCGTTAAGCGCTTCATCTCCAACGCTGCTTACGACGGCCCCTGCGTCCTGTTCGCTCTGGAAGCTACCGAGGACGGCAAGGACATCGTTACCGGCCTGGTTATCGACAAGTTCTGCCCCGGCTACTCCATCTCCAGCCCCTGGGACAAGATCGGCTACAAGGGCTCCCATGTCCAGGGAAAAGATCTTCTTATCCTTGAGTCCCTGAGGAACATCCCCCCGGACGATCCGCTGTGCCAGA
>CALFGU010000235.1 GCA_937877685.1 uncultured Prevotella sp. | reverse complement strand
TTGTCCTTTGACTTCTCCTGACGTGACTTTGCCGCTCCAGACTCCCAGAAAGTTCTCGCCTCATCGGTGTCGAAAACTAATTTCCAAGTTCTATTATACACATCTTCATCTTCAGCTTCATACAAGAAGTTTTTCATGAGTTCACCCGTGGTCAAAGGTACACCCAACGAATTTATAGTGTCAAAAATGCGCTGTTCGTTATCTTCACGCGTCAAGTTAATCCCCACAAAAGTCACACTCGAATTAACCGTATTTAACAAGTCTTCCAAACTGATTTGACTCTTGGCCTTTTCCAAGTACTCACGGAAGAAATTATACGCGTCAATGATGTTGCCTGCACCTTCAATGTGCTCTTGAGGGGTTTCCAAATGCATAATCTTTCTAAAGTCTTGTGCATCTTCACATCCATGAGCGATTACAGGTTCTCTCAACTGCGTTCCCTGCAAGTACTGATTGTCGAAATCCTGTTTTCTGTTGGTCATCATATGAAGCACTTTCATATAGATAGCCAAGGTCGTGAGTCGCTGCTGACCATCAATTACTTGTTGCTTACGACCAACACCGTTGCGTCTATCTTGAAGAGAGGTGGTTTCATCCTTCAAAATAAGTGCCCCCAAAAAGTAGTTGGACTCGCTATCCAAAGTGGATTCCATGTCCATTGCGAAGCGTTCCCAATCTTTTCTTTCCCACACATATCTGCGCTGGAAATAGGGGATTCTCAACAAACGGTCTCTCTGAATAACTTCGCTAATCATATACGTTCTAGCTTCCATAAGTAAAAAAAATTAAGATGTCAATTAATATTTCTGTTGTATCTAACTAAAGTTTCATAGGCGCTCAACTTCAGGGGAGGTTGTAGCGTGCAGATTACTCTTATTCTCCCTTAACGCCCTTATAAAATCCAATAAAAAAATTGGGGATGAACACTACGGCGTAGATCACTGTGATGAACACAAATTTAAGTCCCTTCTTTAAGAGGTTCACGAGCATTAAAACGCCCTTGTTGAGGTTGCTGAAGAATGATTTCATAAGGTTTGTGAACTTGTTCATAAGTATAAAAATTAAAGGATTAATGAACTTCTTTTGTGCGTATAGCGGATTGGACAAAGCACATGCTTAAAATACCAAGGGTTGGTACTTCAACTACCATACGTGGTACTGCGAATACCAAGGGCTGGTATTTCAACTACCATACGTGGTACTACGAATACCAAGGGTTGGTACTTCGACCACCACGCCTGGTAGTTTCTTGAGAGGGGGATGAAAATTCTCGTCTACTCGTACCTTATCAACTCGTCTACTGACTCAACTACTTAAACCCAATGGTAGTTCTATGCGGTGAGGACGAGGTCATGCTTTCCTGCGTACAGTAGTTACGAAGTTTTTCCAACGTAGGCGCTTCATCGTAAAGTATCTTGTCGACAAATTGTTTGCGCATCACATTCTCAATCTGTCCCCCGCTGAGGTCGAACTCGCTGGCAAGCGTTTGGGCGTCGCTGTCATTGAGTTCGTTAATCATCGACTGCCAAATGTGCTTCTTGGTGGCGACTCCTGGTTTGTGAAACTCCACCTTGTAAATGAAGCGTCGCTCAAAGGCGGTGTCAATGTTGGAAGTGAGGTTCGTCGTGGCAATCAAAATGCCGTCAAGATTTTCCATCTCCTCAAGAATGATGTTTTGAACAGCATTCTCCATCTTGTCCACACTGCGCTCTACATTCGTACTGCGCTTGTTGATGATGGCATCAGCCTCATTAAAGAGCAAAATGGGTTTCACCTTACACTTCGCGCAGTAGTTCTTATAGCGTTTGAAGATATTGCGGATGTTTTTCTCGCTATCCCCCACCCACTTGCTTCTGATGCTTGCAACATACACCTGCATAATATCACGCCCCGTTTCACGCGCCAGTTGCAACACGGTTTCGGTTTTTCCCGTACCCGGTGCGCCATAGAACAAGCAGGCAAATCCGCTGCGGATTCCCGACGCTGTCATGCGTTCCTGAATTGCGGTAAAGTGATCATTGTGCAACATCTTGAAGAGTTTCTCGATGGCCACCTGCTCCTCATTATTATAAATTATAATAGAGGTGCTTCTGCTGAATCGTTTCGTGAGTAAGCAACCCTTCTATCGGTTTCTCTTCCGAAACAATCCAATTGAGCTGAAGTTCCTCATCTAAATACTCCTTGATCTCTTCAGAAACTGCGATTCCCTCACGCGAAGCAAAACCTGAATCATGAGCTTCACTCAACAACTTATTCCTAAACAAAGGACTTCTGCGCGACATAATGTCCGAACGGATTTTCGAGAGTTCTTTTATGGGGAACATGAACTGATATTCATTGTCGAGAACGCACAAATCGCCGAAATCCACATACTTCGTTACGCAGAGAAAAAACAATATAGTCTCATACGTCTGCAACTCCTTTACCTTCTTACACAAATAGTGGGCAGGATTTACCTCCAAAAGATCTTTAACCTCCCCCACCATCATTTCATAAGAGATGTCTCCGTTATTACACTCGCTAATGCTGGTCGAGATATACTCACAGAGTTGTTGCGTTGTGAGGTTCTCCTTTGAGACAGGTACATAGACCTCATTCTTCATAAAGGCAGTCAAGGCATTTGGCGTAATCTTAAAACCATTATTACGTTCATCCTTTTGGTGTCGCACGATTTGTCTCTTCACCAACTCTTCAATCTCCCCAAGATACTTGAGCATGGATATATTCTTGAGTCCGATGTAGCGCGCCATATTTCCTGTTTCCAACACGATATTAGAATCCACAAGCATCGCAACAACCATCGCTTGCATGGGCGTGAACGAGAGTTTCTCCTTCAAAAACTCAAAGTCTTCTTTGAGTGCTTCCATTGCTTCATCGTTCAACTCACTGTCCTCAATGGTTGACACCACACGTTCCAACGCTGCCATAATCGTGCCTTCGCCACACTTCGTGTTGGAATAATCAACCGCATGATTGTTCTTTTTATTAATTCTCAATTTTCTCATATGCTCACGCAAAGATTATATAGATAAGGTTATTATAAGAGTACAGAGTACAGAGTGCAGAGTACAGAGTGCTACTGCCGTCCGGAATGCACGCCCAACTCCCGTTTATTCGTCTATTAGACAGCCGTCAACGCTTCTACTGATCGTTTGACAGTGCAAAAGTAGGAAGTACGAGTGCAGGTTTACTGCACTCAAAGAAAAAGTTACGCGTTAAAAGTCTACCGCTGAAAGCCACCCTACATTAAACAATTCATCATACTCTTCATCTGTAAGGTTATCAAACACCTCATTGGGAATGAAGCGACCGTCTAACATAAGACGTCCTTCAACACCATCCTTAACAAAGAAGAAGTCGCTACTGACGCCCTCATCATAGATACTGTCATACTCTGGTTTGATGTAAATAAGAGTTCCCACATAATAAATCAACCCTGTTTTTCCATTCGCTCCAAGCCAAACACCTCCATCTACAACATCTCCATAGACTTCTATCTCATAAGGTGTAAAAACTTTACCATCATGCATCAATGCAAAGTGCGCCTCATCTTCTGCCTTCCAAACTGCATAGAAGGGCGAAAACGGGATGTGTTCCATTTGCGAGAACTCAAAGTCTGTAATAGGAGTTCCTTCACCATCACGCTTCACTAAAGCAGCCTTACCATCAAGATATGCTATAACCTTCTTAGGGTATTCGTAATAAGGCGCGAGGTCACTAAAGTCATCGTAGATCGCAGGCACCACTACATCACCCTTCACATTCATAAGCCCCTTCTTACCATTCTCCTCAAACACAATATCGCTCCAATCATAACTTAAGATCAAGTCGTTGTACTCTTCGTAGAATTCACAATAATCAGATTCCTTGATGAGTCCCATCTTCTTAACCATCGCATCAAGTTGTTCTACTTGTTCTGTAGTCGCTTTAGGAAGCAAAATCTTCTGTTCGTTCATAATCACTATCTAAAAAAGGTTAACACTAAAAGAACTTGTTTTCGTTTGATGGTGCAAAAGTCCGAAGTAAAAGTGCAACATTACTTCACTCTATGAAAAATGTTGTTTTCACAGAAAACTCTTTTACACATGGTGCAAAAGTCCGAAGCAAAAGTGCTACTTTACTTCACCCTATGAAAAATGTTGTTGTTCACAGAAAACTCTTTTACACATAGTGCAAAAGTCCAAAGCAAAAGTGCTAATTTACTTCACTCTATGAAAAATGTTGTTTTCACAGAGAACTCTTTTACACATAGTGCAAGAGTCCGAAGCAAAAGTGCTAATTTACTTCACCCTATGAAAAATGTTGTTTTCACAGAAAACTATTTACACATGGTTTCACATACGTCTGCATGTGTGACGCATACTAAATCTGTGTGCAAAAGTAGAATAAGATAATGGGGTGGTGAAACGCTATATACGTATAAAAGATGTGTGAGACAAACGTGTATCCCCGTTATAATTTATGAGGTAAGTAGTGTTTGTGGACAACCCAAGGGGTAGCCACTAACTACCATATGATTACAAAAAAATAGCAGTTGACCACTTCTCAAGTTGGAAGGTTGGTCAACTGCTATACTATTTTTATTCTCCAAGAAGTTCTTTACGTAGTTGTTCAAGGGCATCTGCCTTGTTGTAATGTTCTTTGAAGTAAGGATAAATATCTTCGGGAGCATCCAAACCATACTTTTTCATTACAACAGAAGCATCTATAGTGAAGGATTCAAAATTGCCGGAACCGTTGTCTGTATATTGCTCATTAGATACCTTTATTTTACGTCCCTCGAAGTACATATGTGTATGATACTCATTGAAGAGACCATATTCAGGTTCTATTTGATGTCTCAAAACAAAAGCCTTAATGACAGGATTTTCACATTCAAACAAACCCAATGTATCCTTAAATGGGTTTAATATCTTCTCACAAACATCCTTTAATTCTTTCATATCCGCAACAAAGGGTTCCCAATTTTCAAACATAAAATCCATACTTGCATAGGACAAATGCTCCATGATTTGTTGCGCCAATTCTGGTTTTCGGTAAACAAGCATATTCATTGAGTAATGATTGCTGTTCAGAAGGAGTTCAATCAAAATCTCTTTGTATTCCTCGTCTGTTAAGGCTACCCCAATTATTTTTTCTCTTTCAAGAGTCGCCTGTGCTGACACACTTTGAAAGGCAAACCATGAAAATTTCCGAGGGTGCTCCAAATCAATAGAATCAAGAAAACCTAAACTATACGGTGTGTCGTGCTGCAATAATTTCTCAAGCAACTTCACATGTCCTTCTGATTCAAGGATTTCTCCCAAACCACATTCTTCTGATTTTGCAAGTTCGGAACACTTACGCAACACATTTAATTCCTCCTCTGTAAGTTTTTTATAGGACCATATTTCTTCGTCATCTTCTCCCAATAAAAGTGCACCATAAAACAAGTCTCTCGGATTTTTCTCCAAATAAAGACTGGCGATTTTTTCAGCCGTCTTTCTGTTGGCCTCCTTTTTAACCTGAAGGTAATCTTCATTTATTCCTACTGGAGAAGCACATCCAATAACTCTTTTAAGTTCATCCTGATCTGGCAAATAACTCCAGGCTTCCTCACTACACGCATTTAATATTTTCTCAAGTTGATAGGCAATCTCTTCCTCAAGTACGTTAGGCGAACCATCGAAACGATCCAAGGCTTCCCCAAGTTCGCGATCTAAAAATTCTATCAAGATATCCTGCGGACAACCACTCTCTACTAATTCTGTCAAGAAAGCAAAGAACTTCGCTTCAATGTTGTTTGTAATTTGAATTCCTGTATTCATAGTTTCTTAATTTTTTTAATATTTACTTCACCACTTCGCCTTTCCAGGAAAGGATGCCTTCTGCGAGTTCGGTGACTTGGAGACCGGCGTTGGTCATGCGCTCGGCAGCGAGTTTGCTACGGCGACCGCTACGGCAGTAAACGGCGACGGGGCGGGAAGTATCAAGTTGGGCGATTTGGGCATCAAAGTCTGCGGATTTGACGTCTATGTTTACGGCACCGGGGATGTGACCTTCGCTAAATTCTTCGGGTGTGCGGGCATCTACGAGTTGCACGTCCTTATTGGCTATAACTTCGGCAAATTGCTGGGCATCTACGGATTTAAACGCTGTGTTTGACTGGCAACCTACGAGGGAGGCAGCGGCAAGGAGAAGTGATAAGAGATGTTTCATAAATATGAAGGAATGAGTGATGGTTAAAGTGTCGTAAAATGGATAGATTCGCAAAGGGATTAGACAGAAGCGCTACAAAGTTAGACATAATTGCAATAAAGTGGGATAGAATTGCTACAGTTTGAGACATGGGGACAGATGTTTTAGATAAGATAACCGATGGTTTAGACATAAGAACAAAAGTGCATAAAGAATGGTTAACGAATAATCTTTTGTTCTTCTGTACTTCTGTCGAAAGTTCGTTTGAATGCGGACGCACGGGCCGTGCGTCCCTACTTTTCAATCGTAAAATCCCTTCTGTTTCTTCTGTTCTTCTGTCTGAAACAGAAAACATTGTTATATCGCTGTCACACTTCGCGTTCGGAAGGACTCGCGGGCCTTACGGACGTAGAGTTTGATGATGTCTTCGGGGAGGGTAGTGGCACGCACGAAGGAGCGGGTGAGGTCGGGGAATTTGGCGAGGGCGGTGGCGAGACACCAGGCTACTGCCATGCGCACGTAATAGGGTTGCGGTCCTTGCGCCGTGCCTTGTTGGGCAACTTTAGGTTTGCCTTTTACGTATTGATACTCGGAAATGATTTCCTCAAAGCGGAGCGCTTCAAACTGCTCAAAGATGCGGGGCAACCATTCCTCGGTCAGGAAATAGGTCATGGCTACAACGACGGCGAAGCGCACTTCAAATTCGCGCGTGGAGCGGAAATAGGGTTGGAGAAATGCCCAAAGTTCGTGCTTATCTGCCTTGGCCATCCACTTGGCATGGGCACAAAAGGAATCGCATACCGCCCAGTTGTCAATCACAGGGATGTAGCGCCCCAAAAGCGAGCATCGTTCGGAGAAATTACACTTTTCGTGGTTTATCAAATACCCCCAAATGACCACTTCTTCATGACAGAGCGAATTGTTAGCCACTTTCTCAAAACAATGTATCACTTCCTTGCCATTCTTACAGACTCTGTGCCGACCATTAGGCATTTCCACCTCGCACCCAGCCACAGAAATCGTCTTTGCCGTAAGTTTCAGTTCCGGACTATGGAGTCCCAACACAAGGCGTGAGGGTAGGGCATTCACAACCCTCAAATGCCCCTCGCGATAGCGCGAATCGGTGAGGAATCGATGACTTATGAGTGGAGTTAAAACGGAGCGTATCATAATTATCTGAGGTTGTTTTGCGAGGCATACTTCTAACGGTGTGTTGTTGCTGGCGAGAGACGCGTTGCTCACACACTGTTTTTCGTAAATAACCCACCTTTTGTGTGAAAAAAGGGCACATTGCTTGGAAGTTATGTTTTATTTACTAAATTTGCAATGTGTAACGCATTCATATTGAATGCACTTAATTTAAATTTTGAAGTTCTACCGCTATAAAAACACAAAGTTATGAAAAAAATGTTATTTACCCTTGTGATGGGTTTGGTTGTCGTTGCTTCTTCAGCCTTTGCTAATACTTCAGTTATTACTTCTGCGCCCGCAACTAATGCTACGAGTGCTCAGCAAAAGGCTGGTACGCCCAGCGCTGTTGCTGTGAAGTTTTGCAACAATATGATGAAAGGTGTCGTTGAAAAGGATAGTTGGTATATAAAGGAGGTTTTTGACCAATTGGAGAAAATGAACGCTGAGCAGAAGAAACTGTTTAATGAATATTTCATGCAAGCAGTGAACGAAATGGGAAAGGAACTTGCTAAACAATTTGAGGAATTTAAGGGGGCAAAGTTTGTTGTCGTGTCAGAGTCTATATCTGAGAATGGAAGGACTGCCACGGTGAAATTAAAAATTTCATATAATGGGGAAACGGAATATGTAGAAATCCCCATGGTTAAGTATGCTGGCAAGTGGAGAGTAGATCTTGAAGAATTGGGTGGTATGTAATTTAGAATAACAAGTGCGGGAGTGCCTAAACCTTAAAGTTTGGACACTCCCGCTTTTTTTGTGGATGAAATGAAGGAGAGGGCATTGATTTTTTTGACATAAGAACAGATGTGTATAAGGAACGGTTAATTAATAACCTTTTGTTCTTTTGTACTTCTGTTAGAAACGCTGTTTATTTTGACATAAGAACATAAGTACATAAGGAATGGTTTGCTAATAACCTTTTGTTCTTTTGTCCTTCTGTCAAAACTTCGTTTGAATGCGGACGCACGGCCGTGCACTGCTGTCCCAAAGATTTTCGCAAACCATCTCGTATTTACTAAAATATCAACAACTTATAAAGAAAAATGTTTACGGAGGATTTTAGAATGGAGTATTGTGCTAATTTCATACAAACTTTCATTTTGTCACAATATGCCTCAAATTCCTTACGTATTTACTCAATTGTCTTTGTTTATAGATAGAGATTTTTTTGAAACATTAGTAGCCCGTTATCGTGGAAACAAGTATGTAAAAGAATTTAGTTGTTGGAATCATCTTCAGGTGATGATATGGGCTCAACTTACTTCTCGTCGTAGTTTACGAGACATAGAAGTTTCTTTGCGTGCTCATAGTGATAAACTCTATAGGATGGGGATGGGAAAACATATTAGTCGAAATAATATCGCATATGCAAACTCTAAACGCGAAGTCGCCATTTATCGTGAACTTGCGCAAAGAATGATGCAAAAGACGGCCTCCATAAAGTTTCGCGATCCCATATTAGAGGAGTTATCAGAATTATTCTCAGTTAGTGGATTCTTTGCAATAGACTCAAGTAGTATCAAATTTGAACTCAGTAAATATTCTTGGAGTGTACCCCAGCAAGGTGTGGGTGGAATAAAACTACATACAATGTATGACCTTTTAAGAGAGGTTCCAAGGATGAGTTTAATCACAGGACATGAGGAACGTGACCAGACATTTATGGAGGATTACCCCTATGAACCTGATTGCCTCTATATTATGGATAAAGCATACATGAAAACCAAAGGGTTACGTACCATCAAAGAGAAGAATGCTTATTTCATCGTTCCAATAAAAAACAATGTTAAATATGTTATCTCTAAAGATGAAACTCATAGAAGTGATTGCGCTTGTGTGTATGCTGACCAATTGATAAAATTCACGAGCAGATGGGCTAAAACTAATTATCCGTATGAACTTCGTTTGGTTGCATATTATCTAGAAAATAAGAACGACACCTTAATTTTAATTACCAACAACTATGAATTACCTGCAGAAAAAGTAGCCCTACTGTACAAATATAGATGGAATATTGAAGTCTTTTTTAAGTGGATAAAACAACATTTGCGAATCAACTCATTTTATGGTACATCAGCAAATGCAGTAATGATACAGATCTATATTGCATTCACGGCATACTGTGTTTTAGCACTCACCGCTGATGCTGTATCCTATAAAGGGAGTCTATATGACTTTGCAAACATGATAAGTGTTTCATTAACCGAAAAAGCATTCATCGGAGATGTCGTTAATAGATATAAAGAGCAAAATGAGACACCTCCCCAACCGATATTCCCAACACTATTTGAATTTTGACAAAATGTCACTTCCAAAAGGTTTTTAGAGCAGGAATCAAAAGGTTAATATTTCTTTGGGACAGCAGTGCACGGCCGTGCGTCCCTACTTTTCAATCGTAAATTCCTTCTGTTTCTTTTGTTCTTTTGTCTGAAAAAGATTGGCTGTATTTTGTTCTTTTGTACTTCTGTCTAAAAAAAATCAGGAGTCGCAAAAGATTTTGGAACCGATACGCACGAGGGTGCTTCCTTCGGCAATGGCGAGGGGATAATCGTCAGACATTCCCCACGAACATTGAGAGAAATGGGGGACATCGGCGAAGAAGGTGGACTGGGCACGAAGAAAGAAGTCGTGTGCCACTTGGAAATCGTGGCGAATGCGGAGTTCGTCGTCCGTGTTCGTAGCCATGCACATGATGCCTGAGATTTGGGCGTGAGGGAAATGCTTCCACTCGCCCAACTCCAAGAATTGCCACGCCTCATCAGGGGAAAAACCATATTTCGTTTCCTCAGCCGCCACATGGAGTTGGAGCAAGCAGGGAATCGTGCGCTCACATTTCTCCGCCTGTCGGTTGATTTCGGCAAGGAGTTTGGGAGTGTCAACGGCATGAATCATGCTGATGAACGGAGCTATGTATTTCACCTTATTGGGTTGGAGATGCCCAATAAAGTGCCACTCAATGTCCTTCGGAAGTGCCTCTGCCTTCTCACGAAGTTCCTGTGCGCGACTCTCGCCAAAGATGCGCTGCCCAGCGGCATAGGCTTCGGCCACGGCCTCTGTGGGATAATATTTTGACACTGCCACCAATTGGGTTGTTGGTGGCAGTGAGGCGCGGATTTCTGAGATGTTTTTAGCAATGTGTCCCATGTAGATTTAGGGCTTTCTCTTCTGCCGTTTCTTATTAGTTACTTAATTGAAATTAAGAGTAACTTAATTTAAACTATAAGTAACTTAATTTTTAGCAAGAGTATGGTAGTTTGAAAGGCAAGGGAATACCTCAATGCAAAGTTATTCTTCGGTTATTCTGTGGCAGGCTTGTAGCGGAAAATGTCCATGATGGACGTCTCTTGGATAGATGCAATGGTGTAATCTCCCATATAATTTTCCATTCCCTTATCGAGATTTTTAAGGGCATCGTGGAAGGTGCCTGCCTGCACGAGAATGATTTGCGACGTTTTCTTTTCTACGCCCTTTGATTCGTCAATCGTGGTGTAGATAAGCTTAGCTTTATACCACTTGTCTGCACTCTCCTCCGTTGCTTCGAAGAGTTCGGCAAAGCGTGCGCGTTTGATGTCCGACACTTGGAATTCTCCGGTCATGAAGGGGGCAATCTCTTCGATGATACGGCGTTCTGCTTCTGTGAAGTTGAGAGCATCTACGAGGTAAGGTTCACTTACCTTCTTGAGTGCGCCATTGTCTTGTTGCTTTTCGTATTTGATTTTACATTCAAACCATTCGTGTGTCATAAGTGTGAGGGTTTTAGGTGAAAGGTTAACGGTTAACGGTGAGGGGTTAACGATTAACGGTTAGAAGAATTAAAATAGATGGTTTGCACCCCCTCACCGCGTTGCGGTTCCCTCCCCCTATGAACAGGGGGAGAGCGCCTTGCGGAGTGAAGTGTGCAATGAAATTTAGAGGATGTAATCCACGCAACTGCGTCCGCAAATGTTGGGGCGCAATTCGGCACCTACGGCCTTGTGGGCGGGATGTTGTGCGTAAACGTCGAGGTCTTCGAGCGAGGCAAAGGTGCTTTCAAGGCAAATGTCCCACTGTTCGGCAGGATTGCAATTGAAGTTGACGGCAATAGATTGGATTTCGGGGATAATGGCTGGGAGTGCCATAATGCCCTGTTTGAAATTGTCCATCACGGATTGGCGTTGCTCCTCCGTAAGTTCGGGTTTCAGTTGAAAGAGTACGATATGTTTCAGCATAGTGTTCTTAGAATTTTGTAACTTCGCACAAAGATAAAGATTTTTCTTGGGTTTGGACACAAGAACATAAGTTTTAGACACAAGAACATAAGAAGGAAAGATGCTTTTGGGAGTTTTGGACAAAAGAACATAAGTACAAAAGATGCTTTTGGGGGTTTTAGACATAAGAACATAAGTACAAAAATAGTAGAACTTCTGTTCTTTTGTTCTTCTGTCAAGAGCTTTTGCCCTTCTGTCTGAATTGGACATAAGAACATAAGTACAAAAATAGTAGAACTTCTGTTCTTTTGTTCTTATGTCAAAAACTTTTGTCCTTCTGTCAAGAACTTCTGTCCTTCTGTCAAACCCTCAGGTCCTTCGGTCAAAAAAACGTGTGCTATGATGTATGATGAAGAACTCGCTTTGGCGTGTGACGAGCAATTGAAAGTGCGGGTGCGCTACACGATGCTCTATGCCTTGCTGAAGCGTGTGTGTATAGATAAAACAAAAGAGTTTTCCACGGATTTCTCTGGTTTGTTTGCACGCCTCTATGCGGTATGCAAACACTATAATCTGCCCCACGCCACGGCAGATCGCTTCCGTCGTAACGCCCTTCAGACATTGCGCGGACAACGTGAGGCAAGCGAAGAACTCTTTGCGACGGACGTGGCCGACTTACGCTCTTTCCTCGAGGCATTAGAGCAAGGCGAAGGGGGAAATGAGGAACCCGCCCCCATCAGTAGCACACCGCCCGTCACACAACTCCATGTGGCGCGCGGGTTAGTCAGTGGATTTATTCAGGGAGTAGGGTTCTCACTCCTGCTTCAGGATAATGCGGGCGAATTGCTCGTTCCGGCAGATCAAGCAACCTTAGAGTTGTTGGAGGAAGGCATGCGTGTGAACGTCGTTAACGGGGGCGAACTCGTGATTCTCGAACCCGACTTCCTCATTGACGTAAGTGCGCTCACGGCATGCGTAAAGCCTTACGGCACTTCGGCATTGAATTACCTCCTTGCCCAACTTCAACCGCGCCAAATGACACGTGCCATTCTCTTGGGTAATGCTGCCAATCAGTTTATGGATGATTGCACCAACACTGCCGAAGTTAATTTTGCGGAAAGCATGCAGACGCACTTCCGTCAGTCACTCCTGGATTACGCATGCTTTGAGGCGCCCGAGGAAATCAATGTGGATTACTTCAAAGAGGCACGCCAGCATTTTGAGAACATTCTTCGCATCGTGCATCAGGCGTATGCTTCTCCCGAAGTGGGGATTGTGCTTGACAAGGTGTTGCTCGAACCCGCCTTTATCTGTGCTACGCTCGGCTTAAGGGGACGCTTGGACGTCATGACGGCAGACCATCGCCACATAGTGGAACTCAAGAGCGGCAAGGCCGAAGATTTTCGCAAACCTGTCCGACCTAAGGAAGAGCATGTCCTACAGATGGCGCTCTATAAGGAGATGTTGCACTTTAATTTCTCCATTCCTCGCGACGCCATTTCTTCCTTCTTGCTTTATTCCCGTTATCCCACTTTGCTTGACGAACGCATTCCGCGCAGTAAGATTCGGGAAGTGATGCAACTGCGTAATGAAATCGTGAGGATGGAAATGCGCATGCGCAATGGGGAAGTTGCGTACGTTTTGTCGGAACTTACCTATAATAATATTATACAGAAGCAAGGACTTCACCCTAACTTCCTGAAGGCAATCTTGCCCCCGATTCAGGCAGTCATAGAACCCTTGGAGCATGCCTCACCCTTGGAGCGCAGTTACTTTAACCACTTCATGACCTTCCTGTCGCGTGAGCAGTTTCTCTCAAAAATGGGCGAACCACGCCCTGACTCTACGCGCGGATTTGCTCGTGTGTGGAATGCTGACTATACCTCAAAACTCCTTTCGGGAGAGATTCTCATCAACCTCCGAATCCGTGAACTTTTAGGAGAAGGTGGGGTGGAGGAAATCATTTTTGATGTGCCCGATTACGGAGAGAAATTCATAGCTGACTTTAACGAAGGGGCGATGGTGCAACTCTACGAGCGCCGTTCGGCAACGGACACCGTTTGCAACCGACAATTGGTGCGCGCTTATATTGTTCGCCTTACGGATACCGAACTTCATCTCCATCTTTCCTATAAGCAGCGCAATCGTGACTTCTTTTCGAAGGACACACTCTATGCCATTGAGAAGGACAGCACAGATAGCAGTTTCCAATCCGCTCGCCGTGGGCTCTTCTCCCTACTTACTGCTCCCCAAGAGCGACGCGACCTTTTGCTTTGCCGACGTGCGCCCCGCTTTGATACGAACATTCAACTTTGTGGGGATTATGGCGCACGCACTAACGCCATAGTGCTTCCCGCAATGCAGGCTCAGGATTATTACCTTCTCGTAGGACCTCCGGGAACTGGGAAAACCAACGTCGCACTTCGCGCAATGGTGCAAGAGTTTCTCACTTCGGCATGCCTTAGTGGCGAGCGCCCCAACTTGTTACTCGCTGCCTACACCAACCGTGCCGTAGATGAAATTTGCCAAATGCTTCAGTGCGCCGGCATTGACTTCCTGCGACTCGGCATTGAGCAAACGTGTACGGAAGCAGTACACAAAAACCTGTTCCAAAATCAAGCGACGGCGCTTAAGAATCGTGCAGAGGTGAGTCGGTTACTTCTTGACCATCAGGTAATAGTAGGAACGGTGGCTACGCTTACTTCTCACACCGAACTTTTTAACCTCAAGCAATTTGACCTACTGATTCTTGACGAGGCGTCTCAAGTGCTCGAACCTCAGATATTGGGACTTTTGGCACATCCTCATGCCGTGCGTCGCTTCATTATGATTGGCGACCACAAGCAACTTCCCGCCGTCGTGATGCAACGCACGGAGCAAACCATCGTACGTGACGAAGCGCTTCGAAGTATTGGACTGACGGACCTTCGTAATTCCCTCTTCGAACGTCTGCATGGATTTGTCTGTCATACTCCAGAAGTGGCAAATCTTGCCGCAGGATTGCTCTCTCTTCAAGGCAGAATGCACCGCGAGATTGCCCAATTTGTGAATGAGCGCTTCTATGACGGGCGCCTTTCCGTTGTGCCGTTGGAACATCAAGAGGAGGCGTTGAATTATACGGATGCGCAAACGCCGATGGAGCAGTTTGTAGGCACCACGCGTATGGGATTCGTCCATGTTTCTGCCCCAGACGTTTCTGACAATGTTAAAGCAAACAAAAAGGAAGCAGAAGTTGTGGCTAACATAGTTGAGGCGCTCATTCAATTAAATGAGCGAAGCGGTGGGCCTCTCTCCTTGCCCAAGCAGTTAGGCATCATCGTGCCTTTCCGCAACCAAATCAGCATGGTGCGGGCAAGTCTGCGAACGCGCGGAGTTCCCAACGTGGATGACATTACGATTGACACCGTAGAGTGTTTCCAAGGCTCGCAGCGTGACTACATCATTTTTACCACCACTATCTCGCGCCCTTATCAGTTAGACATCCTCTCCGTTAGTCAGCACGTAGGCGAAACTGAGGTGGATAGAAAACTCAACGTAGCCATCACTCGCGCCCGTAAGCAATTCTTCCTTGTGGGCAATCGAGACTTGCTCTCCCGCAATGCGCTTTATGCAGATTTGATAAGTAGGTGTGATGTGCGTTGATGTGGTAATGGTGGTGTGGAATTATACACAAAATTTAGGGCGACAATGTTGAGTTGTCGCCCTAAATTTTGTGTGTGAATATGATCACCTACAGATTACTATTGTATTTCTTTGCGTAGGGAGAAAATGCCTTCATGAATCTGTGAGTAGTGTCTATGAAAAAATGAAAGATATTTTCTTTGTCTTCAGGATTGAGGTACGATAAGTCTTTCCGAACAATACTAATACGGCAAGTAACCTTGTTGCTCATTCTTTGCCAAGTCAAACCTTCGCCGAAGTCTTGTTCTATTTCTGTTTTATGACTAAACAGATAATCAAATAGTTCTTTGTTTTTAGTTTTATCGCCTGTGTTAATATATACCTCAGAACGGGTCTGATTGTTGTAAATGAGAATATTGATGTTAGCACCGACTAATCCCTTAATGGATTTGCCTAACCAAGAATCCGTAGTTCCTGTGGAATTACTATACAGTCCGTTATTTTTCTTGTTGTATTCAATAAATTCACCCCAAAAGCTTTGGCGGTTAGCATTTCTAATGCGAGAACTCTCGGTTGCTTGACTCTCCGATTGCTTCTTCGATGCAATCTTTATCGTATAGTCATCGGCATCTTTGATGGGGATTATTTGGTCAAAGTCAAGGAGTAATTTGTCATTGTATTTGTAGGGCGTAACCTTGAAACACTTGATGCGGAGGTTGAAATTAAGCAACCACATTACCGAAGAGGTGACCTCCTTACGGAAGTTTGCTGCTACGAAAAAGATGCGTTGCGAATTGCCTACGTTGATCTCAATGTCAGACAACTCCTTGTCGTCAAAGAATTCCGAAAGCATTTCTTCCGCATTAGCAGACGTGCCCAAGTAGCGCTGATAGATTTCAATAATATCTTGCTTAGTGAGACTCGAACAGTAGGACGCATACTTGATTGCCTGCCACGTAACATCGCGCCCCGAGTCATCCAACTTGTTTTCAATAATTACAAGGTTGCCCAACTTATCCAAAGCAAGCAAGTCAAGGCGTTCTCTTGTGTCAGAGAAACCGTCAAACTCCTTTTGGATAATCAGCAATTCTTCTCCCAAAGAACTGGGTTCTTTAGCAATCCATTCTTGCAAGTTGTAGCGTTCGCTCATACCTAAATCACTGAACGAACACTTTTCTACTTTCACAAGACTGTTATTTTCTTTGTCAATTATATACATGTCGGGAAACTATTGAAATGAAAGTTCTTCTGCTAACTCCTGGTACAGCGCTGCCGGCCCTAAATGCCAAGTCTTTGTGCTCTCAATCTTTAGGCGCTGGTATAATTGGGAAGCATATACGGTTTGTATTGCTTCCACAATACTCATACCCTTATGCTCAATAAGCAAGCATGCTAATCCGCTTACTTTGGAGGGAAGAATGAGGTGTAGATTGGATTGTGTGATGGTGCCAATCATAGGAAAATTTCTTTTGCTTCTAAGAATGAAATTGCTTGAAGTGATTTTTCGGTATGGAATAAGTATTGATCTACAAGGGTATAGGTTTTTAATTCAGCAATGAGCATTTGTTTATCAATTAAACCACCTTCATAGAGGGCAAATGCGGCATAAACTTTGTCGTTTGCTACGGGACCATAAACTACATCGTAGTCATGGGCGAAACCTACTTGGGTGCGGTTTTGCATAACAAACTCAACCCAATCGTCTGTAGGCTCGTTGAATTTTAGAACTCTCAACGTATTGAGCACCTCTTTGTTCAACTCATAGATATTAACGAAAACCTTTTGTGTCTGGCGGTTTAATCTGCGTCTTGCCCAGTCTTCTGCTTGTTGATAAGAAGTAGTGGCATAAAATCCTGCTCCGTAATCCAAACTACGATTAGGAATACGGATTTCTGGAGACGCGACAATTTCTATACTTCCATGGTAAATGTTCATAGGACTATTGTTGCTGTTTTTTTATAACCTCGTCAATTTCTTCTACCAACCATTGGCGGCTCTGTGTGTGCAAAACTTCAAAGTGTTGGCACAAGTAATCAAGCACTTTATGTTTGTTGAATATATTCATTACTTCTGTCTCACTTATGCTTTTGTTATTCATGTATTGCTCAATACAGAAGGAAATGAAGTAGGTGATGTCTTTGTTAACGTTATTCATGGTGTGATGTTTGTTTGACAAAGGTAATGATTATTCCTTAATTGATGGGACAATTCTTCGAAATCATAACAAATATCCTGTTCATTAGCTCTTGCCTTGTAACAGAAATGGCGATGACTCTCAAAGAATCATCGCCATTTCTGTAATTGTCAGAGCAGTGTTTGTTATGCGCAGGGGGATTATTCTTCCACGGCCCAATCTGCAATAGTTCCCGTCTCGGATGAGAAACTGATTCCGATGCGGTAAAGTTTTCGTGGGTCGGCAGCGTAGGGTTGTGCATACCCTTTTTGGTTGATTTGCGTGAGGGCTTCTGTGGCGGTTCCGTCAAGTTTGAATTCGAAGATATAGACGTAATTCGGCACTTCAATAATGCAATCTACGCGTCCTTCACTTTGTTGTTTTTCAGTGTAGATGGTGTAACAACTCACCATGCGCATAAGTAAGTAGAACGTGTAATGGAAATAGCGCTCACGCTCTCTCTCAGTTTCCTTTCTGCGCATAGAGTAGGGGATGTCGGCAAGGAAACTTGTGAGCAGTTTACGAAACCTTTCGAGGTCGGCAACTTGAAGTGCCTTGACCGATTCGCGCGCCCAATTCCCCGTGTCGCCTTTCGTTTGCAAGTAGTTGTTGGCTACGAGCGTCACAAATCCTTTGCGCACTTCATTATTGGGAAAGTCGAGAAGGAAGGAGTTGAGTGCGAGGTCGCAATCCTTAATCGTGAGATACCCACTCTGATAAATCATGGGCAGAGGTTTTTCAACGTCGGCCTTATAGTCGATAAATTCGCTGGGGTCGTAATAGCGCCCCGTGAGTTCGTCCAAATTCTCGTTCGTATGGTTGAGCAAATTTATGAGGTAAGTAGGTGTGCCCGTGCGGAACCAGTAGTCGTCAACACGTTGTGAGGCAAAGGCGTTGAGCAAACTGAAGGGGTTGTAAATGTCCGTAAGTTCGTCGCTAAAATGATAACCATCATATTGGCGCTTAAGGAACTCTTGCATTTCCGTTGTGCTAAATTTGTAGCGCACCGCCAAGTCCTTGATTGCTTCGCTGAAATACGTGTAGAGTTCTTCCTCTGTAATGCCACATATAGCCTCATAGCGTCGGTCTAAACTGATATCTGCAGGTTGGTTAAACCCACTGAAAATGCTCACTTGGGAGAACTTTGTGACGCCAGTGAGGAGCACGAATTGCAAATCGTCATCTGCTGCCTTGAATACGGAATAAAAGCCCTTGAGGATTTCACGGTTGACATCTTCAATCCGACGTCGTTCGCCGTCAATCTCAACGGTGTAATTCGAGTCAAGAACGTCGAGCAAGGGTTTGTCATATTCGTCAATCAAGACTACGGCGCGCTTGCCGTATTTGGCATGTGCTTGTTTGATGATTTGCACAAAGCGCATCCCTAAGTCAAGTTTTGAGGTGGCGCATTCATATTCTTGTTCCCAAGTGGCGAGTTTTCCTTCCAGAAGTTGTTCTAAGGTTCCCCCTTTGGTGAAATTCGTGCCATTGAAGTCAATGTGAAACACGGGATGTTCCTCCCAATTCTGCTCTAATTGCTCTATAGCCAACCCCGCAAAGAGTTCTTTTCTCCCTTCAAAGTAAGCCTTCAAAGTGGATATCAAAAGACTCTTCCCAAAACGCCGTGGGCGACTGAGAAAGTAGATATTACCCTTTGTTACAAGGTTATAAATGAGGGCGGTTTTGTCAACATAAACAAAACCTTCTTCTCTTATTTTCTCAAAACTTTGTATTCCAATGGGGTACTTCATAATTGGCAAAATGTGTTTCTATTGCGAAGTTACAGAATATTTGTGATACTGCATAGGGATTTCTGGAAAATGCGAAACTTATGTGTAAGGAGGGTTGCCGTCAAAGAATGGAGCGTGCCGTTATGAAAGCAACATGAGAGACAGACTTTTTGTCCATCTCTCATGTTATTCTTATCGTAGGTTAGATTAGAATGTCTTAGGAGTGTTGTACTTTTGGTTGAACTTTTCATCATCCATAGTAAGGAACATGATTCCTTCAACGATTGATATGATAGACAAAATTGGCATAATAAACCAAGGAATAAAGCAAAGAACCCATCCAAGAATAAATAATAGCATCCAAGTGCCTAAATAAACTATACCAATGGGCGTGTTGCCAAGATAAAAATGGTGAATACCCAATGAACCTAATAAAATAGCAAGAATACCGGCTGTAAGTTTGTCTTTCATTTTGTTTCGTGTTTTATAGTTTAATAATGTGGTTAAATATAGAATGTGTCCAATTAAATGAACTGCACCTCCAATTAATTTATTTTAACGGAGCAAAAGTAGTTTATATATTTGAATTAAGCAAATTATTTGTAGAATTTTAAATGCAATAATATTGCAGTTGAATAAGTTATGTCACATGACGCAGAAGGCGTCACTGCTCGGTAACCGCGACGTTTGAGCGAAGCGAATACGCGCGGAAGTGGGACTCTGATAGTGCGCACCCTGAAGGGGTGCCCTAACAATTGGAAACTGGGTGATGGGGCACCCATACAGGGTGCAATATGCGACTATTATTTCCGGGGGTGCGCCACTGGCGTACCCCGCGGTTACTGAGCGGAGACGCCTTCAGCGTCTAACATACGTTGGAGATTATTACTATATTATTCCCAACTTAATTAAAACGGCTTTTCTGTATTGTTGGGAAATTTAATGCTTTATAGGGGACGCCTTGTTGAGATTTAGGCAAGGGTTGGTATCTGTCTGTGGTTGAAACTTGAGACTGCGTGAAAACAAAGTTACTTTTAATTCAAATTCTTTGTATCTTAGTTTTTCTTAAGTTACTATTAAAAATTACTAAGTCGGTTATAGGTTTCCGTCATAAACTCATGCCACCAATCCGTATTGCGAACAATCCACCATGTAAAGGTCATAATGAACATGATGACTATGGTAGGTATGCAAATCGTAATTTTGTGAAGTAGCTGAAATCTATCCTTGGGAAGAAAATAAGTAAGGATGAATACAAAGACCGTAGGAATAACGACTACTACCATATATGGATTCATTAGGAAGGCTTCAAGGAATTCTCCATGAAGTAAGTGGTGGAACATACGCTGAGTTCCACATCCTGGACAGTCGTATCCCGTCAGTTCATGAAAGTAGCATTTAAGAAACCAAGAGGATTGCGCGGGATTAAAAAAGAAATAGGTCCCCACGACCGTAAGGGCAATGAGAATGTATAGAAGACCTGATAATATATATATAATGTGTCTTTTTCTAATTTTCATTGTGTTGGCGAACGTAAAATAGTAGGGATGATTATAAGGTTATCCCTTAATAGATAGGGTTACACACTTGTAACGAAGTGTGTAACCCTATTTTACTTTAATGTGTGTTTCGTTCTTATCTAGCAAGGGGCTTGCCGTCTACGTCTGTGAACTTATTCGTAAGAAGCAAATAGAGGTCATACCAACACATTAAACCGCAACAACCTAATGTGCAAGTCATGAGGATACCAGTCTTAATGTGACCTGTGTAGTAACGGTGGCTACCTAAAGCACCAAAGCATACAAGCAAGAGAATAAGTGCAACGCTCCACTTCTTGTCAGATGTTTCCATAATAATAATGTTTTTATAAATTAATAATGTGAATTAGTCTAGTTTCTCAGAGTGCGTGTAAGCAAAGTGATTGGGTTTCGCTACAGTCTCTGATTCCATTTTGTTGTTTTAACATTGCAAAGATGGAGCAAATATTTAGAATGGGCAAGTGTTTTATGACTTTTCTGCAAATAAATGCGCGAAAAAGTGGCAGTTTGTTAAAAATGAGAATCAAGGAGTAAAATAATGACCGGAGTAATCTGTTTTACTTTTTATCATTCCCAGTTGTTGGTCAATCTTTCTTAGTTCCCTTTTCTATTTTCTTTTCCTTATTGCTTTGGAAAGTAATCAAGCTTCCAATACTTGAAAGGATGGTTTTAAGGTTAATTTCGCGTCCATTCTCTACGTGGTCGATGAGCAACTGAGAGTTCTTAGCGTATGACTTTACAAAGATATCCAAGAAATCGCCTGCTCCGGGAATCAAACCGACAAGGAAGTCGATGACTACGTTTAAGATGATGGCAACTGTAAGTTTGAAACTATGCAGTTTGAAGATGCTTACGAAGAGGAAGGGGATGTTGAGTACGGCTGTGATGATATCCCCATAACCAGGTAAGAAAAAACCGATGATAGGGTCCAAATAGTAGGCGTCCATCCACTTTGCGATGAACTTCGTAATGCGATAACTCAAGGAGTTTGCCACTTCCTTGCGCCGTTGTTCTTGACGTTCTTCTTTTGTTAAGACTATAGGGGGTGTGGGTGAATTGGTGTCAGTCATGAATCTTAAGTGTATTAGCTTTAAAGGTGAAATGAGCGTGGCGCTTATGGAGCG
Organism: uncultured Prevotella sp.; assembly: GCA_937877685.1. Taxonomy (GTDB): domain Bacteria; phylum Bacteroidota; class Bacteroidia; order Bacteroidales; family Bacteroidaceae; genus Alloprevotella. Next base: position 23,095 of record CALFGU010000235.1, on the reverse strand, counting down.
GAAGGCGCCAAATGCAGTTTTCTTTCTCACAAGGAGGCAACGAAAGCAACTTCTGCCCCTTATGTTCTTATGTCCACGCCAAAGTCGGCTGTTTCAATTAGGTCAGAGCGTCCTCATTAGCGACTTGGCATTGCGCGTTGCTTATCTCCGAATCTGGGTTTCAGTTGCAACGGTTGTTTATTAAACTGTGGCATCTGCGGTTTTGACTTTGATTTCTGTTGCAGAACGGGTTTCTTAGGCGTAGTTTTAATAGGTTTGCCCAACTTACTTTCTTTCACAGAGTCAAGAGCGATGGTGGGTTTGGTTGTAGTGACAGAATCAGGTTTAGAAGCAGAATCGTTCAGCGGCATATACCCACTCGAACGACTCACCTTATAAGCGGTCATCTGTTCATTGCTTTCGAAGCGATCACCTTGGATAAGGCGGTCGGGTTCTTGGATTTTCATGGGGACGTTTGAGTAAAATTTGTGCTCACGCATATCCCAGTAGAGTTCTTCTGAAGTATAGGTGACCTGCTTTTCGCGATCGTTCATCAAGACTCTGCCACGGAGTTTCCAAAGATACTGATCGAAGCAATAAGCCGTGTCTGCCGTGATAAAGAGATTCGCACTCTGATTGTTATCATAGCGTTCGAGGTAAACACCTTTCGGAAATTCCTGACGTTGTGGCATTGTCTTGTCATATACTCGCCATTCTTCGGCAATTACTTTATAGCGAACGATGCCAGAGTCAGAAATAAGTTTCGACACACCCCTTGTCTCCATCACGGGGAGTGAGTCGCGGTTGTTTATCTGCATTCCCATGGGCGGCGCATCAGAGGTGCAGGCAAGGGGGAGAAACAAAAGGAGAAAAATAAGGAATCGCATTGGCGAGGATTTAGGATTTGAGGGGTAGGAGGTGAGGTTGAAAACTTCTAAAGTCTTTAAACGCTACCATCACCCCAACTTTAATTTATCTTACCTTCCACTTGCTGAACCACATTTCGTTGAATGTCATTCCGAGGCAGAGACGGAAGTAATTTTCAGTAATCATACCGCTAAACTTAGGTTCTACACGCTCGTATTGCGCAGAGATGTTCACGACACTACGATTGCTCCAAGCGTTGCGGATTGGGATACCGACACCCAAACTTGCGCTATAGCGACGCGGACCTTCCATGCCGTTGACTTTTGTATAGGGAGTGGACATGGAGAGACCGAAACGGTAGCGAATCTGTTGGTGCCAGTAAGGACTGTTAGGTCTGGGCACGTATTCACCTCCGAGAGTAAACGTGTGACTATTCTGAAAACTATTGGTGGTTACCTGATAATTGTTGTTAATCAATTCAGGCGTGCGACAACCATCCCATAATTGCAACGTATAATCCATACCCACGCGCAACCTTCCGCGATGGTTCCACGCAGCTCCCACTCCGAACGTGTGGGGCAACTCAAAGGCATTCGCAATTCGCGTAGTGTCGCCCACACTTCCCTGATTCGACGTAATGCGTTGGTCAATGTAGAAGGCAGGTCGGTTTACCTCGTGCCCAAATCCGTAAGTCGCACCCAGAACAAGCGTATTGTTGCGATTGATGCGCTGATGATACTGCACACCAAAGTCTAATTTGTACGTACGAATATCTGCGGCGTAAAGACGTCGGCGAGCGCTGATGTTGTTATTGTCATACGAGGCATAGACGCTGTTTTCCATCGAACCCCAAAGGTAACCCGCGTTTGCGCCTACCGAAAGGTTCTTCCAGGGACGGTAACCCAACCCCACGAACACCTCATGCAAACCACCGTCACCCTGATACGTTTCCGTCTGTGTCACTTCGCCCGTGGGTTGCATGAATTTCGTCGTCGTATTCATGTTATAGCCAATCGTAGTATAGGGCATCATCCCAATAGACAAACCTAAATTGGGCGCAAGTCGCATTCCCGCCATGATGTAATCGATTGACGAGTTGTTGGCATTCTTCTTCGCGCCATTTTGTTCAAGGCTGGCATATTGGAGTGAGAAACCGATGTCAAAGATAAGCGTCAGCGAGTCGATGGAAGCGTATGACGCGGGGTTCTTAAAGTTGAGTTGCTTGGCGTCAGTCAGACCATAGGCCAACCCTGCCATACCCTTGTTAAAACCTTGCGCTTGGTCGTTCTGAAGTCCGTAACCATAGCGTGAGTAAGGCGAGTTCGAACCATTCGTTTGTGCCACGGCACAAAGCGTTCCGAAGAGGATTGAAGCGGAAAAAAGAAGTTTTCTATACATTAGTTTGTCGAGGTGTTTTTGCTGCTACTTTTGAAGCGGAATGTTTGACTCTTGCGCCCCTTGATGAGGTCTGCTTCAAACAATCATCCACTTAGCAAAAATTAAGTACCCAAACTGGGCGTTTAAAGTCTCAAATTGTGGCGCTTATTTCTAATAGAATTTCGGCGCTCTTAGAGGGAGTTATGGGAATGACGTAAATGCTTGCTGCTTACCGACACAATTCGCGCAATCCGCGAAGCACGAGGTGTGGGTCGTGAGTGATGCAGGGCGCTACGTCGGTTGAAAATTCAAAATGGTTACCTCCCGTGTAAAACACGTGAAGGTTGGGGAAGCGCTTTCGGCACATGCGGATGTAACCTTCTATCTCAAATTTTACTCCGTTAATTGCGCCACCGCGCAAGGCAGTTTCCGTGTCATATCCAAGGTCGGGAAGTTCGCCTTCAACAGAGATGAGGGGCAGTGCAGCAGTATGATCGTGCATTGCTTTTAAGCGAAGTTCAACGCCCGGAGAAATGTTTCCCCCTGCAAAACGGTGGGTTTCATCAATAACGTCGAAAGTGAGGCACGTTCCTGCGTCAATAACGAGCAAGGGAGCATTAGGCATCTGCGTCACTGCTGCAATGTCGGCCGCAAGGCGGTCGGCGCCGAGACCTTGAGGAATGCTTTCAAAATAAGGTTGCGCACAGGGCGACGTGTAAGTAAGTCGCAACGCGGGGCAGGGAAGTAATTCAAGCGCATGGTCAAGCGCTTCGTTCGGACCTGCTACGTTGGAAACGGCACAAGCAGTAAATGCGTAAGAAGCGCGGAGTTTTCCGATTTCAGTGTGCCAGTCGGTTGCGACACGCTCACTGAAGATAATCTCATTGCCTTCAAACACCGCCACTTTCGCGCTTGTGTTGCCAATGTCTATCGTTAAAATCATAAATAGAGTACAACTAACAGAGTACAGAGTACAACTGGCAGAGTACAGAGTACAACTAACAGCCTACAACTTTGGTGGAGTTTAAACTTCTAAAGTTTATCAGAGGAGGATTATATGAATATCTTCCTGGATAGCAGTTGTACTCTGTTATCTGTACTCTGTACTCTAAATTATTCTTCTTTCCATCCCTGCGCCTTGAGCAAGAATTCTTGCCCATCGCGAGTGATGAGCGCGGCTCCGAGTTCTGGGCGTGTGACGTAGCCAATGATTTTCACATCCTCGAGTTGTGCCGCGCGGTCATGCTCAGTCAGGGGCACGGTGAAGAGTAATTCATAATCCTCTCCGCCATTGAGGGCGCAGGTGGTGAGGTTCATGTTAAACTCTTCGGCGGTTACGGCCGTGAGATAGTCAATGGGGATGCGCTCTTCGTAAACGCGGCAACCCACATTGCCTTGCTTGCAGAGGTGTTTGAGTTCGGAGGCGAGCCCGTCACTAATGTCTATCATCGATGTGGGATGGAGTCCTGCATCGGCAAGTCTTTCCACGATGTCTTTGCGAGCCTCGGGCTTGAGATAGCGTTCAAGGAGGTATTCACGCCCACTAAAGTCGGGTTGTGCTACTTCAGCTTCACCGTGACGCTGACTTTCGAAAATGGCTTTCTCACGCTCCATGAGCTGCATGCCCATATAGGCAGCACCAAGATTGCCACTCACGCAAATAAGGTCCGTATCCTTCGCCCCACTTCGGAGTGTGATGCTTTCGGGCGCCACTTCGCCGATGCAAGTCAAGGAAAGAGCGAGCCCCGTTTTCGAACTCGTCGTGTCACCTCCCACAAGGTCCACTCTATGACGTTCACACGCCAAGCGGAGTCCGTCATAAAGGTCATCAAGATGCTCCACCTCGATGCGACGTCCCACGGCGATGTTCACAACCAACTGAGTGGGTTTGCCGTTCATCGCATAGATGTCGGAGAAATTCACCATCGCCGCCTTATATCCCAAATGCTTAAGCGGGGTATAGACAAGGTCAAAATGAATGCCCTCCATGAGCATGTCGGAAGTGATAAGCGTGCGCTTCTCTGCCGAAGGCGCAAGCACAGCAGCATCATCGCCAGCCCCCTTAATGGTGGAAGGTTGAGAAAGTGGAATATCTTTAGTCAGACGTTCGATAAGAGCGAATTCGCCAAGTTCTGAAAGTTGCATAAGTGAGTTTTGGGGTTATGAAGTTCTGAGGTTATGAAGTTCTGAAGTTCTGAAGTTCTGATGTTCTGAGGTTAAGATGTTCTGAGGTTCGATGTTGGTGAATTACTTCCGCAAGGTCCTTAAAACCTTAAAGCGTAGCGCCCTCATAACCTTATAACCTTACTTAGAAATACACTCCAAATCCAATCTTGAAGCCCACTTCGCTGAAGTCCTTAAACTCATTGTAGCACACCTTGTAGTAAACCGAGGGTTCTACCGTAACATGGCGGTTGATGAAAAAGGCATAGCCCAATTCAACGGGCGAGTAAATCAAAGTCTTTCCGTGATTGCGCGCACCAAAATGCTCACGCCATTGCAACTCTCCGCCAGCGCCCACAAAGATACCGTTGCGCTCGAAATAATAACGCGCTCCGGCGCCAACGTTAAAGGCATTTGTCTTGCCTTCATAGTTATAGCCGAGTTCACCCTTCACCAAGAATTCATCGTCAAGGAAATAACCACCATTGAGGTTCATGCCGAAACTTGTATCCTTCGCCTTGCTGTAATTCAATGACACATTTGAGAGCGAAGCACCGATATATTTCTTACCCTGTTCGAATTGAGCGTTAGCACAAACGGTTCCCGCAATGATGAGTGCGAGAGAAAGCAGCATTTTTTTCATAGTCGTAATTTTTTTTGATTTTAGGCAATGAATGTAAGGGTTTGCCCTTGAATCCAGTGCCGAATGAAAGTTTTGCTATTGGGACTTTGGAGTCCATACAACCGACAAAGATACAAAAAGAAATGAAACCCCTTTGCTTAGGCTGGAGAAAATCGGTTGCGCGCACGTGTTATTTAACATATATTAGGTGAAAAAGACGCAAAATCCTAACTTGTGAATCCCTCAAACTGAAAGCGTGAAAATGAAGTGTGACTTCCGAGAAATTATTTGAGACTTCCGAAAAAATGTTTGAGACTTCCGAAAAACTAAGAGAGACTTAAGAAAGACTATTTGAGATTCCGTTTTTCGCAAATCCGATAGGATTGAAAATAAGCTTTGGACTTGTTGCCTTTCGAGGTTGAAAATTCGGATTTTTTTTCTTACTTTTGCATAACGCTGTTGTGTAAAAATCTGAAAGATAGAATTGCCCATGAAATCCCTACTTGTTTACAAAGCTTCAGCAGGAAGTGGAAAGACATTTACGCTTGCTGTAGAATATATCAAACTCTTAGTTGCCAATCCCTTTGCTTATCGCAACATTCTTGCCGTTACCTTTACGAATAAGGCTACGGCAGAAATGAAAGTGCGTATTATCGGACAACTTAACGGTATTGCCAAGTGCCTGAAGAGTTCGGAAAATTATTTTGAAAGAGTTAAGGAGGCTCCTGAAATTCAAGCGCTTCACCTTTCTGACCAGCAAATTCGCAATCGTGCACAACAAGCGCTCAGCGCAATGCTTCACGATTACAGCAGATTTCGCATCACGACGATTGACTCCTTCTTTCAGAGCATCGTGCGTGAATTGGCTTACGAACTTGACCTTACGGCAAACCTTCGAGTAGATATCAATTCCAAGGAGGCACTGGCTGAAACCGTCAAGAGTATTGTCAGCGACATCAACATTTACACGGACGAGGCGGAAAGCAAAGAGAAAATGCGCTTGATGGGCATCTTGACCAGCTTTATGTTCGAACGCATCGACGCAGATAAGTCGTGGAATATTCTTGGAGAGATAGAAAACTTCTCGGGCAACATCTTTAAGGAAGAGTATCTCAAGCAACACGAAGAAGTGCGCAAAAGCATTGGCGACGCTAAGTTTCTGGCCAGCGTGAAAGCCGACTTGGGGCGCGTGGAAGACGATGGTGTGACGCATGTAAAGGCTGTCGGCGCCGCACTTCTTGCAGCGATGGAACCCCATGAGAATGAGATGTTAGGGAAAAGCAAAGGCCCCATCGGAGTTGTGCGTCGCATTGCGGCATTTAAGCAGGTGAAATCTGTGGGAGACTATGTGAAGCAACTCAAGAGCATTCCCGGAAAGAATGGTCTCAACTACTTCAACGACCTTTCCTCATGGGCAAAAACGCAAGACGTTCGCGACAAATTTGTTGCCCACGGACTCTATGACAAGTATCGCTCTCTATACACAGAAGTAGGGCAAGTGGTGCGCAAAATAATCACCGCCAAAATGATGTTGCTACACATCAACGAGATGATGCTTCTCAACACAATCAATGAGGCACTCCGCCAAAAGAATAAGGAGAACAATCGCTTCATTCTGGCAGATACGGCTCACTTCCTCCGTGAGATGATTGACGATTTTGACGTTCCTTTCATCTATGAGCGAACGGGCACGCGCTATAAGCACATCATGATTGACGAATTCCAAGACACGAGCGAATTACAGTGGGAGAATGTCAAACCCCTGTTACATAATAGTTTGGCAGACGACAGTAAGTGTCTCGTTGTGGGAGATGTGAAGCAGAGTATCTATCGTTGGCGCAACAGTGACTGGCGCACGCTCAACGATATGGAGCATGGGGAGTTTAAAGAGAAAATAGCCCTTCCGCCTTTGGATACGAATTACCGCAGTTCGGAACAAGTGGTGGAATTTAACAATGCTTTTTTCCAAAAAGCCGCACGCTTTGTGGCGCAAAAGTATAACGAGGCCACCACTTTTGCTGACGGAAGCAACGCCACGGAAGACCGTGCACAGGCCATTACTATGGCTTACAAAGAAGTGGTGCAGCAGGTGCCCGAAAAGCATCGTGGTTATGGCTATGTGAATGTGGATCACTTGCTTTATGCAAATGATGACGCGGAGGATACGGCAACGGATGCGCAAGACGCTCCTGCTCCCGCGCAAGTCACTGAGCGTAAGTCGAAAGTGGAGATGACGCTCGACCGATTCGGAGAGACGATGACGGAACTCTTGAATAATGGTGTGCAACCCCGAGACATTGCCGTCTTGGTGCGTCAGAATTGGCAGGGAGCTAAAATTGCGGGCTATCTGGAGGAACATTTTCCCCACGTAAAGGTGGTGAGCAACGAGGCATTCTTGCTCGATTCTTCGCTTGCGGTAAGTATGTTGATTTCTGCCTTACGTGTGCTGGCGAATCCCCAAAATGACATTGAGCGTTACACACTTGCAACGCTTTATCACCGAGAAGTGAAGTGCAAGGAGTTGGTTGATTTCTCTGAGGAGCAAATCCAGGAAGTGGCAAACCGAATTTTCACCATGAGTAAGGAAAAGGCGGATGCCTTGCTCCCATTGGGTGACGAGGAAGCGCAACGTGCGTTGCTCGAACTCCCTCTTTACGAACTCTGTGAACGACTCTACGAACTTTTAGGCTTGAAGGCGATAAAGGGACAGGATGCTTATCTCTACACCTTCTTTGACCAACTTTTGGCTTACTTACAAGACAACCGCTCCACGATAGATGCCTTCCTGACTTACTGGGATGAGACGATGCATGAGACACCCGTTCCGATGGGTACGGCAGACGGGGTGCAGATTATGACAATTCACAAGTCGAAGGGCTTAGAGTTTCACACCGTAATCGTGCCTTTCTGCGACGGTAAGGCAGACGGCATAAAGTCGCAGAATAAACCGCTCTTGTGGTGTAAACCTGAGCAGGCGCCTTTCAATCAGTTGAAACTCTCTCCGTTAGAATATGGTGGCGACATGAAAGAATCGCTCTTCCATAAGGATTTTGATGAAGAATTGTTGCGACAACTGGTGGACAATCTCAATGTGCTTTACGTGGCATTCACACGTGCGGAGAACAATCTCATTATCCTTACCGGTGCAGACTCGAAGAAGGAAGTGGGAAAGACAACCAGCGAACTTTCCGACATTATCAATATGGCATTGCTCGGAGAGGAAACCGACGGTGTTTATACTTGGCCCACATTTAAGGGAGAGGCGAAAAACTATACCTTTGGCACGATTGTGCCTTCCAAAATTGAGGCTGAGGAAGACACTGAAAATCAGGAAGCAGGTTCAGAAAATGACACCTCAGAGGAAGAGAAGGAGGTGAATTACTTAGAACCCGAATTTGAGAAGCAAGTTCAAACCTTCTGTTCGCAACCTGCGGTCGTAGAATTCCGACAATCAAACGACTCTGTACGCTTCCTCCAAGGCGAAACTGAGGCTGACGCTTCGACAGAAAAGGAACAATACATTGAGGCAGGTATTTTCTATCACGCCCTTCTTGAACGCATTCACACACTTGAAGATTTGCCGAGCGCCATTGCTGAATTTGAGCGCGAAGGTCTCATTGCCGGCGCCGAGCATAAGCAAGAGGTGGAAACCTATATGCAACGCATTTTTGAGAATGAGCAAGCCCGAGAATGGTTCTTACCAAAGTGGCGCGTGCTGAACGAACAAAACATCCTCATTCCCCTTAATGCGGAAAAAGGAAAACGATTTGAGCGCCCCGACCGCGTTATCTGTGACGGCGAAACGACAATCGTTATTGACTATAAAACGGGTGGCATGAAGACTTTGAAAGACCTGAACCAGGTGCAGGATTATGTGGAACTCCTTAAGAGTATGGGTTATCCTCATCCGAAAGGCTATGTGTGGTACTTGAAATATAATGAGATTGTACCCGTAGTTAAGTGATATTTTTCGGTTTTCAGAGGTTCTTGTAATTCAATTCGTTAGCACAAGGTTTGAAACTATGGAAATAAAGAGAATTAGATTTTAAATTCTGTTACAAACAATTTAAATGAAGTTACTCTTTGTTTCCACAAAGTGGCATTCCGTTTTTGGGGAGACAGTTCGCCTCTCGTTGCTGTGACTTTTTGCGATTGCGCAGTGTGGGTTGAGTCGCTGCTCCTCTCTTATCTTTTACTTTTCTCATGACTCCATTTCTTCAAATAGTAGCACGTCGCCTTTATCTTGAGATGAAGGAAAATTCGGAAGGGTTAACCATCATCTTCCCCAACAAGCGTGCAGGACTCTTTTTCAATAAATACTTGCGTCAAGAGTTAGAGGGCTACGTGTGGGCGCCTCATTATGTAACCATTGACGAAGTGTTCAAAAACTTGAGCACGAAGCAGGTGGCAGACCCCATAGAGTTGGTTTGTCGCCTCTATCGTGTGTACCTCAATGTGACTGGGCGCACCGAACCTCTTGATCGCTTCTATTCGTGGGGCGAAACGATGTGTCGCGACTTTGATGACATTGACAACAGTTTGGCACGTGCGGACAAATTGCTCGGTAATGTGAAGGAACTTGAGGACCTTAAAAACTTTGATTTCCTTACGGAGCAACAACAAGAGGCATTGCGCACCTACTTTGACCATTACATGAAGAAGGAGGATACGGCGCTGAAGCAGAAGTTCTCAGCCATTTGGGAGCATCTGTATGCCATTTATCAGCAATTCCGTGAAGCGCTCGCTGCTGAAGGACTCGCTTATACGGGTATGCTGAAGCGTGAGGTGGTGGAGACTTTGGAGGGTATGTCTCAGACTCCCGACGGCGCCACCAACTCAAATATTCCGCCCTTCTTCCAAGGCCGTCGCTTCGTAGTGGTAGGTTTTAACGTGTTAAGCCCAACGGAGCAACGCTTGTTCTTAGCCATGAAGCGCATGGTGCCAATTGAATTTTATTGGGACTATGACCGTGGCTACACCAACTTGGGCGAGGCCGACGAAAAGTATAGCGTTTTCGAGGCTGGCCAATTTATAAAGGAGAACATCCAACTCTTTGGAAACGCTCTGGATAACCTTTCGGAGAAAGAGCAGGATGAGGTGTTTAATAACCTGTGTCGCCCCAAGCAAATTACGTATGTTCAAACCGCTACGGAAACTTCGCAGACGCGTTACGTAGATGGGTGGTTGAAAGACACTTTGAAGCACGAAAATGACATGATTCGTACGGCGGTGGTGCTTTGCAATGAGCACAATCTCCAACCCTTGCTTCACAGCATCCCAAGCACTTTTGCCGATGACCAAAAGATGTTGCTCAACATCACAATGGGGTATCCCTTGGGCGAAACCCCGATTGTGAGTTTCTTGCTTTCGCTTGCCGAACTCCAACTCTATGGTCGCTCGGGCAATGATTGGCGCTATCAATACGTGAGCAGTGTGTTGAATCACCCTTACGCTGGGCGTTTGGACGCGAAAGAAGTGGAGCGTTTGAACAAACACATGTTGGAAAATAGGGTGTACTTCCCTTCAGATGCCGACCTGCAAACCGAAGGTCCCTTACAGGCGCTTTTCCAACCCACAGAGGGGAACTTGAGCCTCTTGAAATATCTTGCCGAAGTCACGCAAATTGTCGGCTTGACCTTTAAGAAACAACAGCATCTCGATGCCCTTGACCAATTATACTGTGAGTCGGTCTTTGCTGCCTACACCTTGCTCAACCGCCTCATTTCGTTGAGCGAAATTCAGGCAGAGGGTTGTGAACGTCCCTTGTTCGACGTACAGGGTGCCACGCTCTTGCGCCTCTTGCGCAGTTTGTTGCAACAAAAGTCCATCCCCTTCCATGGCGAACCCGCTGAGGGCGTGCAGATTCTCGGTCTGCTCGAAACGCGTTGCTTGGATTTTGACAACGTAGTGTTGCTCTCCGCCAACGATGACTTTCTTCCAGGTTCAACTCACAGAGCGTCCTTCATTCCTTACAATCTGCGTGAAGCCTACGGCATGACGACGATAGAAAAACAGGTGGCGCTCTCCGCCTATTACTTCTACCGCCTCATTAGTCGCGCTTCCAACATCTCCTTACTCTATAATGTCTCCACAGATGGCATGGCGTCGGGAGAAATGTCGCGTTTCTTGTCGCAATTATTGGCTGAAGTGGGCGTGAACGGCGGAAAGGGTCGCGCGTTGCTCTCTCCGCAGACAAAACCCGTCTTTTGCTCGCTCACAACAGAGAGTGAAACCAACGTAACTCCCGATATCGAGGTGGCGAAAAGCGAAGAAGTGTTAGCACGTCTCTGCGACCGATTTGACATTGTCAATAAAGAAAAACCACGTTACCTTTCGCCTTCGGCAATCAACACTTATTTGAACTGCCCTCTGCAATTCTACCTGCAATATGTCGTGGGACTTTATGAAGAAGATGAATTAACCGAAGACGTTGATAGTCGCCACTTCGGAACGCTCTTCCACGAGTGTATGGAACAACTTTACACCCCCTTCAAAGGCAAAGCCGTGTGGAAGGATGGGAAATTGACGTTCCTGCCTGGCCGAGAAATTTCAGAAAGTCAGTTAAAGGCAATGGCGCATGACGATATGGAACTTGACAAAGTGCTTGCTTATGCCTTTGCCAAGGTGTTTTTCAACGTGAAAGATGAAGAGAAGCGCAAGAATTTCAAACTCCGCCTCAATGGTGAGCAAGAAATCAACCGTTTAGTCATTAAGCGCTACGTCAAAAACCAATTGTTTTACGATGCAAAACTTGCGCCGTTGAAAATATTGGGATTGGAAGAGACGGTGAAGCATGTGGTTGATGTGCAGTCAGGAAATCGCACGGTGAAATTACTCCTTGGGGGTATTATTGACCGTTGGGATGAAATCAACTGGGGAGAAGGTGCGGTGCAGCGTATTTTGGACTACAAAACGTCGCAATCACGCCCCAGCGGAACGCCAACCGTGGCCGACATTTTTGACACGACGCGCGACAATATGTATAAGTATGCCTTCCAAACGTTTTACTATAGCTACGTAGTGGATAAGGTGTTGCTGGAAAATAATATTCGCCTGATGCCTTCGTTGATGTATATCAAGTTGGCCTCTTCTGCTCTGAGCAAGTCGAAAGATGCCGCTGATGCGAATACTTCCCGTCAAATTTGTGCCAATGAAATGGGTGTGAAGATTAAAGAGTTGGTGCAGAAAGTGGTGAAGTCGAAGGGCGAAGAAACGCAGAAGACGGTGTATGAGAATCATGTCGTGACGGATTACTTTAATGATCCTGCCCGAGAGTTTGAGGAGCGCCTTACAAACTTACTTGCCGAAATCTTCTCGCCTGATGTGCCGTTCCGTCAAACGACCTGTAAGAAGCATTGCGGATATTGTAAGTTCCTCAAGATTTGCGGACGCAAGGTGGAGAAACAATAGGGAGCGCCTGTCTCTTCATTATTCAAAATAATGTAGTTTTGCCGGGCTTTACTTTTACTTAAACAACGTAAGATTTTAGTTCATTCGTGAAAAAAGCAATTATAGTTGGAGCAACTTCGGGAATCGGTCTCGAAGTTGCCAAATTACTCCTCGCAGAAGGGTGGACGCTCGGACTTGCTGGGCGTCGCGTCGAACTTCTTGAACCTTTGCGACAGGAATTTCCCGATCGCGTTTTGACGGCAAGTATTGACGTCACGCTTCCTACGGCTTCGGCGGCATGGATGACTCTTGCCGAGCGCCTTGGGGGAGTAGATCTTTATCTGCATAGTAGTGGAGTGGGGTGGTATAATCCAGAACTTGACGCAGAAAAGGAAATTCGCACAGCCGTGACTAATGGCGAGGGATTTGTGCGTATGATGACCACGGCCTTCAATTATTTTAAGACCACGAAATGCCCAGGGCATATCGCCGCTATTACGAGTATTGCGGGCACTAAGGGATTGGGACCTGCGGCGGCGTATTCTGCCACGAAGAAAATGCAACATGCCTATCTTCAAGCCTTAGCGCAAAATTCGCGCGCTTATGATATGAACCTCAAAATTACAGATATTCGCCCCGGATTCGTAAGTACGGCCTTCATAGCCGGAGCTAAATTTCCCATGCAGATGAAGACGGAGGCGGTGGCCAAGCATATTGTGAAGGCACTGAAGAAGCGCAAGCGCATTGTGACGATTGATTGGCGCTATCGCTTGCTCGTGGCGGTGTGGAAGTTGATTCCGCGCCAAATCTGGGAACTTATGACGTTGAAGGTGGAGAAGAATGAGGCGTAGGTGAACGTCTATAGCATCTATAGGAACTATCGCTTCTATACATTTACTTTAAGAAATATTTCTCCCTCACATGCACACCTATTCCCCAAACATAACCCGCTTTAAGTTATGGTCGCCAGTCGCCATAGCAGTAGAGTTACGCCTTTATTCTAAGGGCGTGGGCGGAGAACCTCTTGAGCGCTACAATCTTGAAGTCGCCGGCGAGGGTTGGTGGCGTTTGAATGTGTATAAAGACTTGAAGGGACTGTTTTACACCTATCGTGTGCAGACGGAAAAGGGATGGTTGGAGGAAACTCCGGGAGTTTTTGCCACGGCAGTGGGACTGAACGGAAGGCGTGCCGCTATTGTTGATCTTCAAACAACTAACCCCGAGGGGTGGGAGCAGGACACACGTCCGCCTGTCACTTCGCCCGTGATCTATGAACTTCACCATCGTGATTTCTCGATTTCTCATTCCTCGGGAGTGAAGCATAAAGGTCGCTTCTTGGCACTCACGGAGCGTGGAACCCGTTCGCCTGAAGGTTTATGCACAGGTATTGATCATCTGGTGGAACTCGGGGTGACGCATGTCCAACTCTTGCCCTCGTTTGACTTTTCTTCCATCGATGAGGCGGATAAGAATGTGCCGCATTACAATTGGGGGTATGACCCTCAGAATTACAATGTTCCCGAGGGTTCGTATTCCACGGATGCAGTCCGACCCGAGGTGCGCATACAGGAATTTAAGCAGATGGTGAAGGCGCTTCATGATGCCGGATTGCGTGTTGTTCTCGACGTGGTGTATAACCACGTGGCGAGTGTGGCGCAGAGTGCTTTTGAACGCACGGTTCCGGGGTATTACTTCCGTCAGAAGAAAGACGATACCTTAGCCAACGGTTCTGGATGCGGTAATGAAACCGCGAGTGAGCGAGAGATGATGCGCCATTTCATCGTGGAGAGTGTAGCCTTTTGGGCATCGGAATATCACATTGACGGTTTCCGCTTCGACCTCATGGCTTTGCACGATGTAACAACCATGCAGGCGGTCGTGAGTCGCCTTCATGACATTGACAAAAGCATTTGCGTTTACGGAGAAGGGTGGGCGGCAGAAGCGCCTCAGTTGTCCGCATCGCGAAGTGTGAACAAAAAAAACGTACCCAAGGTAAAGGAACTCGCGGCATTCGGAGACGAATTGCGCGATGCCCTTCGTGGACCTTTTTATGACGATACGAAAGGGGGATTCTTATTAGGAAATTCCGAAAGTCTCCCCCTCTTGAAATTAGGACTTGCGGGGGTGATACAATATACTGGACTGGGAAGTTCGGATTTTTCGGCGTGGACTACTTCACCCTTGCAGGTCCTTTCTTATGTAAGTTGTCACGACGACTTATGCTTAGTAGACCGCCTACGTTCCGCTACGCCTCAGATGAGTGACGACGAAGTGGCGCGCCTTGCCGTATTGGCGCACACCGCAGTGTTTACCTCGCAAGGCACTCCCTTCCTCTTCGCCGGAGAAGAGTTGTTGCGACAGAAGCGTGGCGTTCGCAATAGTTATAAGAGTGTAGATACGGTAAATGCTATTGACTGGCGGGGAAAAGCGCTTCACTTTGATGTGTTTACCTACCTGCGACGCCTCATAGAAATGCGAAAGGTGCATTCCGCTTTCCGAATGTCAACGGCGGCTCAGGTGAAGAAACACATGCAATTCTTAAACGTGGAAGGTGCCTGTGCAGTTGCTTTCACGTTAAACGGAAAGGCGGTGGGTGACAAGTGGGAGCGCATCCTCGTAGTCTTGAATGCTGAGAAGCGAATGGTTCGTGTTGACGTGCCTCGGGCAGATTACACCGTCGTATGCCGAGATGGGCGCATGCATCTCAGTAATCGTGAACACGAAGTGCGCAGTAGTTTCGTGGTGGCGCCACAATCGGCGTTGATTGCGTGGGGAAAATCAGATGGATTGCCTGCGTTTTAGGTTAATTCAAGAAATACTCAAAACAAACCCTTAAATAGGCGTTACGAAGTCTTAAATAGGACGCCCTAAGTGAGACTTTGTAACGCCTATTTAAGGGTTTGTTTTTTCACTAATTATTTCTCTGTTCAGAGGTGCTGATAGAAATCCTTCTTGTTTTATGTCTAAGCAAATAGACTCCGTTTTTGAAACCTGTAATATGCGAAATGAGTAGGGAAGAAAGAAAAAAACGGAATTGTAGGTCTAAAATTTGTTTCAAGCAAATAAAATTTCGTAATTTTGCACCTCATTTTGAATCAAGACTATGCGACAACTAAAGATTAACAAAAGTATTACGAACCGCTCAAGTGCGGCTTTGGACAAGTATCTCGTTGAAATTGGACGTGAAGAATTGATTTCTACTGATGAAGAGGTAGAACTTGCTCAGCGCATCCATAAAGGCGACCAGGAAGCCCTTGACCGCTTGACGCGTGCGAATCTTCGTTTCGTGGTTTCGGTAGCTAAGCAGTACCAAAACCAAGGTCTTGCCCTTAATGACTTGATTGACGAAGGTAACTTGGGATTGATTAAGGCGGCACAGAAGTTTGACGAAACGCGTGGTTTTAAGTTTATCTCTTATGCCGTTTGGTGGATTCGCCAAAGCATTCTTCAGGCAATTTCTGAGCAGAGTCGTATCGTGCGTATGCCTTTGAATCAGGTGGGTTTCCAAAGCAAACTTTCGAAGGCTATCGTAAGTTTTGAACAAGAGTTTGAGCGTCGCCCCTCAGCGCAGGAATTAGCAGACATTCTTGAAACAGACCTCTCAAAGGTTCAGGATGCGCTCGGAACAAACGGCAAGAAGGTCAGCGTGGATGCTCCTTTCCAGGATGACGATTCCAATTGCTTGATCGACGTAATGCAAGACGAATCAGCGCCCGGCACTGACAACTCCATGGAACGCGAATCGCTCTCTTCAGACCTCGAAGCCGCGCTCGCCGTGCTCAATGAGCGTGAACGCACTGTGTTGAAGATGCTCTTTGGTATCGGTCGCAACGAAATGACTGCTGAAGAAGTGGCAAACAATATGAGTCTTACGCGCGAACGTGTGCGTCAAATTAAGGAACGTGCCCTTCGCCGTCTTCGCGAAGCAGACAATATCAATATCTTGATTAAATATCTGGGTTAAATAACGCCTAAGAGGTGGGGAGGGGTTAAATATTCTCGCCTAAAGGTGATAAAAAAAGAGAATGCAAGCAGGAAAATAAATTCCTTTTTGCATTCTCTTTTTGCTAATGTGTGGGTGTGGTTAGCTTTAGTATCAGTGTGACACGTCGCGTTCAGACATGTCGGTTAGTTTTGTTTACCATAACGCTCGCGATACTCTCCAGGGGTAATCTTGTTCTTCTTTACAAACGCGCGTCGGAAGGTGCAGAGCGAATTAAATCCAGATTTCTCTGCAATTTTACTAAAGTTTAAGTCGGTTTCGCTTACTAACTTTTCGGCCACAGTGAGTCGGTACTCATTCACGAAATCAAAAAATGATTTGCCCATCACCTCGTTGAGGTAAACTGAAACATAGGTGCGATTCGTTCCCAATAGTTTTGTCAAATCAATAATTGAAAATTTCGGATTGAGGTACAGTTTGCGTTCTTCCATAAGAGCATGCATGCGCTCAATTAGGTTGAGTTTCTTAAGGTCAAACTTGCGATGAACTGGCTCTTTCATATAAATGAAACGTTAATTGGTGTGTCGCAAATTTATTGTTAAAAATCTAAAAGATAGGTGCACTAAATAAAAATCTTACTTTTTGCATGAAAATTTTATCATTTTTTAGACAAATGGTAAGTTTGACTGAGCGAAATGTAATCAAAATACGGATTTTTAAAACTTAAGGAAATAGATTTTATTTACAATTTGACACTCTAAACTGCCGAATTTTAGCTCTTTACCCAGTTCCTGCTTACATTATGTAACAATTGTTGGACTGGGTTAGTAAGGTACGTTTCGTGGTACGTGACGCGCAAATAATAGTTTCTGAGAAAAAGGAATCTTCTATCCTTCTGATGGTCGCCATTCTTAACAAATGTTCCATCAAACGAAACTTAGGATCGGCTAACGCACAAAAAAACACCCACACATGTGTGTAGGTGTTCGTTAAGTAGCGAGAGTGGGGCATGATCCCACGACCTCCGGATTATGAATCCGACGCTCTAACCAACTGAGCTATCTCGCCATTCCGCAAAAGAGATGTTGTTTCTTGTTTGCGAGTGCAAAAGTAGAAAGATATTTTGAAACAGCAAAGTGTTTGCGTTGATTTTTTTGAAAAATCAGGTATAAAAGCGGAAAATACGCTTATTTCCCGAAGCAACGCTGGTATTCGCTCTCGAAATTGGGGGTGAAGAATCCCGTATTCATACGTTGTTTGATTTCTTCAGCAGAGAAAAAGGCACCACCCGCAAGTTCTGCGGAGGGGGTGGGTGTTTCGTCCGTCGTTGTCTTAAATACATACACCAGTTCGCGGTCGCGTGCACTCTCAAAGACATAGGTGCAGATGTGTTCGGGAGTGAAATCCGTCAAACCGATTTCCTCGCGCACCTCACGGCGGAGGGCGTCGCCCACACATTCTCCTAAATCTACGTGTCCACCAACCGCCGTGTCCCATTTATCGGGTTGGATGTCCTTCCACTCAGGGCGGTGTTGCAGATAGAGTTCTCCCTTCGTGTTAAATACATGAAGGTGTACGACAGGGTGAAGTTTGTGACTCCCATCGTGACATTCGCGGCGCGTTGCGCTACCTATGATGTTGCCTTCCTCATCTACGAGGGGCAGGAGTTCGTTTTGGTTGTCGGTCATGTGAAATAGAGAGTAGTGAGTAGAGAGTAGTGAGTAGGCCATCCGGCGTTAAAATCCGGCGTTAATTCTTACCTTGTAAGGTCTTCGTGGATGCTACGATTAGGCGCATGAGTTCTTGGCAATCTTTGTATATACTGTCAAATTCATTTGGCGTGATAAAATTGCTTTCATAAAGAAGTTCAAGCCAATACTCTGTTTCGGCGCATTCTTTTTGAGCAATAAAAAGTCGAGCGCATAAATCTGCTTTAGACTGTCCGTAAGCTCCTTCTTTAGCGTTGGCGCCAATACTTGTGCCACTGCGTAGGAGTTGCTTGGATAATACAAACTCCTTTTTCTCTTCAGTTAAATATTTGTATAATTTAATGATTCTAAGCGCAAAAGATTTGCTTTTCTTAAGGATAATACTTTCAGCCATAGGATGGGGGTAATTTTCTTAAAAAATGGGGTAAATATGCCCGAACGGACTCCTCTCTCCTCACTCCTCTCTCCTCACTAATTCCTCATGGAATTAATAACGAACTATCGCCATAGCTGAGGAAGCGGAAGTCGTGCTGAAGGGCGTAGTCGTAAACGCGTTTCCAGTCGTCGCCAATGAGGGAGGAGACGAGCAGGAGCAGAGTGCTTTGTGGCTGATGGAAGTTTGTGACGATGGCACGCACAATATTATATTTATAACCCGGAGCAATGATGATTTGTGTGGCAGTGTGGAGCACCTGCATGCCGCCTCGGTCCATGTAGTCGAGAATGGCTTGCAAGGATTCAGCTGCGGTGAGTTTTTCGCCCGCTTCTGCGGCGTATTCATAGGGCAACCATTGCGGCACATGGAGTTCTTCGAGTGCGGCATTGGGATTCTTGTGAATCATCACGCCGATGTAATAGAGGCTTTCAAGAGTGCGCACCGAGGTAGTGCCTACGGCAATGCACGAAGCGCCGTGAGCAAGGAGACGTTCCAGGGTGCGTCGCTCCACAGCAATCCATTCGGCGTGCATGGTGTGACCTTCGATGTGCTCACTCTTTACGGGTTTGAAGGTTCCAGCACCTACGTGAAGCGTCACCTCATTGCGCTCAATGCCACGGGCGTCTAATTCAGCGAGTACGGCAGGGGTGAAGTGGAGACCAGCGGTTGGCGCCGCTACCGACCCTTTGATTTTGGAGTAAACCGTTTGGTAGGTCTTGAGGTCGCTTTCTTCGGTCGCGCGATTGAGGTATGGGGGAATGGGGAGTTCGCCTATGGCGTCGAGCACTTCGGCAAAGGTAATCTTGTCGTTGTTCCAATCGAAGGCAATCTCAAATCCTGTACCGCTTTCGCCGATGCGCTCAGCGGTAAGCGTAATGTTGGTTTCGCCAACTTGGATTTGGCGCTCGAGGCGTCCCTCCTTCCACTTCTTAAGATTACCCACGAGGCATGTCCACGTCACACGGCGCGTCTGTGCAAACGATTGCTGATAATCAAGAGGTGTATGCGGTTCGAGGCAAAAGATTTCGATGTGTGCCCCCGTAGATTTCTGAAAATGAAGTCGCGCCTGAATGACCTTTGTATTGTTAAACACCATCAGCGCTCCCTCGGGAAGGTGCTCGGGAAGGGATTTGAAGGAATGTTCAGAAATATCACCTCCACGATATACCAAAAGTTTGGAAGCGTCGCGCTCCGTCTTGGGGTACTTCGCAATGCGCTCGTCGGGGAGGTTGTAATTATAATCCTTAATCTGGATTTGCTTTGTCGTAATCATGCTATGAAGGTTTGCACGAAGGAAAAAGAAAAAGGTGTGAACCTCATTGTTTGAAGATTCACACCTTTTAAGCGGAGAGAGAGGGATTCGAACCCCCGGTACCTCTCGGTACGGCAGTTTTCAAGACTGCTGTAATCGACCACTCTACCATCTCTCCAAGAGACCTTCGTGAGTTGGTTTCTTTTAACGAGTGCAAAGGTACGTGTTTTTTTTTATTCTGACAAGGGTTGCAGGGATTTTTTTTCAAAAAAATGCAACTTTTGTTGTTAAGGTCTAATTTTTCTGAAGAAAATGATATACTGGGTTGGCAAAAAGAATGTTTTATCTGTTCTTTCAACGGATTTAGGCAGGGGGTGAAGTCATCTCGTGACAACAACATTGCTTGTTGAAAAAATAATATAAGAATTAGCGCTTCTAATTCCTCACTTTGTGCGCCGAATTTCTCACTTTGTGCGTCGAATTCCTCACTTTGTTTAGGGGTTGCTTAATAGTCAGATTCACAACTTTATTTCATCGCCCGTAAACTGAAAGGGAAGGAGCGGGTCGAGGGAGTCGAAGGTGAGCACTCGAGAGGTGCCGTAGAGCAGGATGCGCATGGGGGTGTTAAAGCGACGTTGCGTTTCGAGCAACACTTGACGGCAGGCGCCACAAGGCGTGATTGGTGAGGAGAGAAACTCTCCGGGTTTGTTGGATGCCGCAATGGCGAGGGCGAGAACGGCGCTCTCGGGGTAGCGTGAGTTGGCGTAGAACACGGCACAGCGTTCGGCGCAGATGCCACTGG
This sequence comes from uncultured Prevotella sp., assembly GCA_937877685.1. Taxonomy (GTDB): domain Bacteria; phylum Bacteroidota; class Bacteroidia; order Bacteroidales; family Bacteroidaceae; genus Alloprevotella. Next base: position 2,556 of record CALFGU010000235.1, on the reverse strand, counting down.
GGTAGGCGGCGTTTTCTTGGTTGCTTCCGCAGATGATTTCGCCATTCTCCAAGAGCACGGCGGCGCCTACTTGAAATTGAGAGTAGGGGGCGTATGCCGATGTGCACGCTGCTTTGGCACAATCAATGAGTTGGCGGTCGGCGGCGGAGAGTTCGTCGTAGTCGCACGTCTTGTAGTGCAGACAGAGTGTTTCTTCTTTCATGGTAGGTGGGGTGGTTTTTAGACAGAAGAATATAAGAACAGATTTTATATGTGCTTCTTTTGGAAATGGTGGTGGCTAAAACTTTTGTACTTATGTTCTTCTGTCAAGAACAAATGCTGAAGGTGGCGTGAGACCACAAACCAAATAAGGTATGCCAAAACGTTTGTCTTGACATACCTTATTAATATATGTGTTATTCGTAAACTTCTACGACCTTCACCTTGCGCTTCGCGCCCACTGCCTTTGCGGCACCGTTAAAGATTTCATCCTTACGGTCGATAGTGAAGCGGCGGAACTTTCCAGGGATTTTGAGGAGTTTAGTTTGCTTCTTGTTGAGCGCTTCTTCGTCCGTAATCCATTTCTCTGCAGAGAAACAAACGTCGGGGTGTGCTTCCGTAGAGGGCGTTTCCGTTAGGTCGTAAATATAACGTATGCGACGCATGGAAATGGTAAACTTACCGTCCTCAGCTTGCGCAACGAGTTGGAAGTAAAAGCGTGTGCCGTCAGTAACAAGAGGTTTACGCTTGAAGTAAAGATACTCCTCAACGGCAATAGCAATCGTTCCCGCTTCGGGTTGTTCCTCCTGAATGCGCGTTTGGGGCAACACGTTTTCGCCCTGAAGGATGTTTTCGGCAAAATAAGTCTTAAGGCCTTCATAGATTTCCGCCTTGTTCTTACCGGGAACCTCAAACGATTTTTCAAAAATCACAATGCCATTCTGCGTAGGCACAGCGCCAGCAAGGTATTTACTCATATCTTGTTGCTTCTGGGCAATCACGCCGAGGGGGAGCAACATCATGAGGAAAAGTGCAAATTTCTTCATAGTAGGATAGGGTTTATTTTATAATGTTTCGGGGCAAAGGTACAATAAAGAAATGAGAAATGGGAAATGAGAAAAGAGAAAGTCCATGCGGAATGTGATTTTTAACAATGGTATTACTGTTCGTGCTGGGAGGATTCGTTGAAAATGTGTATCTTTGTGCTGTAGTAACCCCAAAAATAACATTTCATCCAATGAACGACATTCCAAATTGCCCGAAGTGTGGCAGTGAATACACTTACTTTGACGGGTCGCTTTTCGTATGCCCCGATTGTGCGCATGAGTTTCATGAAGCTGAGCAGGAGGGAGGCGAAGAAGTGAGCGTTCCTCGTGATAGCAATGGCGCTGAACTTTTTGATGGCGATGCTGTTACTGTAATTAAGGACCTTAAAGTTAAAGGTTCGTCAATGGTAATCAAGCGCGGCACGAAGGTTAAGAGCATTCGCCTTACGGAAAATCCCGAGGAGGTGGATTGTAAGATTGACGGTAGCGGCATTGTCTTGAAAACCTGCTTCTTAAAGAAATAGTGAAAAGCAATAGACTTGCAGATTTTTATTTGAGAGATATTTCAAATTAATTGAGACTTAATTTGAAATATCTCTCAAATTGTTTTTCCTAAAAGGCATACAGTTTTTCGGGGGAGTAAGATTGGGACAATAATTAGAGCAAAGTGGGGCGTTTTTAGTCACTTTCCGCCTCGAAAATGTGTTCATTGTGCCCCGTTTGCACACATTTTTTTATAAGAAACGTGAAAAAAAAATGTATAAATCGTGTAGTGTGAAGAAAATAAAATAACTTTGCAACCTAGACTTAACAAACATATTGTAACTAAATACTTGTTTTTGCTTTCACAATGAAAATAAATCTCCTGCAAATGGACTTATTGTGGGCTGATCCGAAGACAAATTGTGCAGAGGCGGCTCGCAAGATGCGTGAGATGGACGCAGCAGATGTGTATATACTTCCCGAAATGTTTTCTACGGGTTTCGCTACCGTGCCCGAGGGTATCGCTGAGGAGTGGCAGAACGATACGTGCCCTTCTCACCAATGGATGCTCGCGATGGCAAGGGAGTTGGACGCGGCAGTGGTAGGTAGTATCGCCGTTCGCGAACAAGATGGTCGCTACTTCAATCGTCTTTGCTTCGTTCGCCCCGATGGTGAAACCACACTCTATGATAAGCACCACCTCTTTACCTTCGGTGGTGAGCACTTGCGCTATACGGCAGGGCAGGAGCGTGTGGTGGCAGAGTTTCGCGGATTCCGCTTCCTGCTTCAGATTTGTTATGACCTCCGCTTCCCCGTCTTTGCACGCAATAAGGCAGATGAGGCTTACGATGCCGCCATCTATGTGGCGAGTTGGCCCACGCCTCGTGTGGAAGCCTGGTTGTCGTTGCTGAAAGCAAGAGCTATTGAAAATCAATGTTATGTTTGCGCCGTGAATCGCGTAGGTACGGACCCCTATTGCCAATATTCGGGCGGTACTCAGTTGATTGACCCCTACGGAAAGGTGGTTGCTGAGTGCCCCATGGGAGAG
>CALFGU010000234.1 GCA_937877685.1 uncultured Prevotella sp. | reverse complement strand
GTTATCGGTATCGCAGTTGAGCCCAAGACTCAGAAGGACCTCGATAAGCTTTCTAACGGTCTTGCTAAGCTCGCTGAAGAAGACCCCACATTCACAGTTAAGACTGACGAACAGTCTGGTCAGACAGTGATCTCAGGTATGGGTGAACTTCACCTCGATATCATTATCGACCGTCTTAAGCGTGAATTCAAGGTAGAATGTAATCAGGGTAAACCCCAGGTTAACTACAAGGAAGCTATCACGAAGACAGTTAACCTCCGCGAAGTTTACAAGAAGCAGTCTGGTGGTCGCGGTAAGTTCGCTGATATCATCGTTAACGTTGGTCCCGTTGATGAAGACTTCACTCAGGGTGGTCTCCAGTTCGTAAACAAGGTAACTGGTGGTAACATTCCTAAGGAATTCATCCCCTCTGTACAGAAGGGCTTCGAAAACGCTATGAAGAGCGGTGTGCTCGGTGGTTATCCTCTCGACAGCCTCAAGGTTGAATTGCTCGATGGTTCATTCCACCCCGTTGACTCTGACCAGTTGTCTTTCGAAATCGCAGCGCTCCAGGCTTACAAGAACGCATGTGCTCAGGCTGGTCCCGTATTGATGGAACCTCTCATGAAGTTGGAAGTTGTTACTCCCGAAGAAAACATGGGTGACGTTATCGGTGACTTGAACAAGCGTCGTGGTCAGGTTGAAGGTATGGAAAGCAGCCGTTCTGGTGCACGTATCGTAAAGGCTAAGGTGCCCCTCGCAGAAATGTTCGGTTATGTAACTGCACTCCGTACAATCACTTCTGGTCGTGCTACTTCTTCAATGGTTTACCACAGCCACATCGCACTCTCTTCTAACATCGCTCGCGAAGTTCTCGAAGAAGTTAAGGGTCGTGTTGACCTCGTGAAGTAATTCACATCCCAATAAACAATCACTACTTTACGCGCAGGCAGGCTAACGAATGACTCTTAGCCTGTGCTGCTCGGAAAGCTTAAACACTTAAATAAAATGAGTCAAAAAATTCGTATCAAGTTGAAGTCTTACGACCACACGCTCGTTGACAAGTCAGCAGCTAAGATCGTGGCATCAGTTAAGGCTACAGGTGCAGTAGTTAGCGGTCCAATTCCTCTCCCTACTCGCAAGCGTATCATCACTGTTAACCGTTCTACATTCGTTAACAAGAAGTCACGCGAACAGTTTGAAGTATCTACTTTCAAGCGCCTCATCGACATCTACAGCTCTACTCCTAAGACTGTTGATGCTCTCATGAAGCTCGAACTCCCCTGCGGTGTTGAAGTAGAAATCAAGGTGTAGTTTTTAGACTTTGACTTGTGTTCAAAACAGACTATTGTCAACGGTCAACAGACCACAGACAACGGTCTGTGCGAATCAAGAATAACGTCCTGCAAAAGTTTTCCTTTTGCAGGATTTTTTTTGGATGAGTGATAAGATTAACGGTGAAAGGTTAATGGTGAACGGTAACGGTTAATGGTTGATGTTCTGATGTTCTGAAGTTAACGGTTAACGGTTGGTGTCCTAAATTTGTTCCTATATAATTAGGACTGAGACTACCGTAGGGTCGCTCTACTCTCTGTCCCCTCCTCTTTATTCTTCTCTATATGACGAATACTCGCATACCTTCTTCCATAGTTTCTTTTGTGCCGCTGCTTGTGCTGGTGGCACTCCTCTCTGTTACTATCTATACCTTTGGTGACAGCGCTCTTTCTGGCGGCAGTCAGATTTGTTTGCTCGTCGCTTCTGCGGTATGTGCCACCATTGGGATGTGGCGTTATGGCGTTGCTTGGAAGACGTTTGAGCATGCCATAGAGACGAACGTAAAGCGCGTCACGGAGGCCGTGTTTATACTTCTGATGATTGGAGCACTCTCTGGTATTTGGATGATTAGCGGAGTCGTGCCCACACTTATTTATTACGGTCTGCAAATCATCCATCCCACCTTCTTCTTGCTCACTACCTGCGTGCTCTGTTCTGTGGTGTCACTGATGACAGGTAGTTCGTGGACTACGGTTGCCACTATCGGTGTTGCCCTTATCGGTATCGGTCAGGCACAAGGATTTCACGAAGGGTGGGTTGCCGGAGCAATCATCTCGGGTGCCTATTTCGGGGACAAGATGTCACCACTCTCCGACACCACCGTATTGGCGTCGTCAACCGTAGGCGTGCGCCTCTTCACGCATATCCGTTATTTGGTCTATACCACGATACCCGCCCTCTTCTGCGCCCTTGTGGTGTATCTTATAGCAGGTTTTACGCTCCCCGCAGGTGATGCCACTTCCATCCAAAGTTATGCAGCAGCGCTGGATGCCAAGTTCGACATCACCCCCTGGGCGTTGATCGTACCCTTGCTTACTGCGGTGATGATTTGGAAGCGTCTGCCTTCGCTCATTACGCTCTTCCTTTCCACACTGATGGCCATCCTCTTTGCACTGATTTACCAGCCCAATGTGTTGTTAGAAATCGCCTCAAGCGGAACGGGTGCTCTGGCATTATTTAAGGGAACGATGCAATCTGTCTTTGGTGCTACGCAAATAGATATGGGCACTGCCGAACTTAACGACCTTGTGAGCACTGGCGGAATGGCTGGAATGATGGACACGATTTGGTTAATCCTTTGCGCGATGTGCTTTGGTGGCGTCATGTCAGCAAGCGGCTTCTTGGCGGGAATCTCCCGTGTGTTCCTCAGTTTCGTGCGCCGCACCTTTAGTCTTGTAGCATCAACAGTAGGTTCTGGACTTTTGTTCAACATCGTTACTGCCGACCAATACATTTCCATCATCCTTACGGGGAATATGTTTAAGGAAACTTATCATGACAATGGTTATGAAGCGCGTCTCTTGAGTCGCACTACGGAAGACGCCGTGACCGTTACTTCGCCACTCATTCCCTGGAATACGTGCGGTATGACGCAGGCAACGGTAATGGGCGTTGCCACATGGACATATCTTCCCTACGCCGTCTTTAATTACCTCTGCCCGGTGTTCTCTGTAATCATTGCTATTACGGGATATAGAATCTTTAAGAAGCATCCGTCTGCGGAGGATTAAACCTCACTGAAAAAGGAGAAATGACCGTGCCCATTGTTGGCGCATGCTGTCATTTCTCCTTTTTCCTTTTTCATTTCTACCTTTTGGCACGCTAAATGTGAGAAAAAAGCGTTATATTCGCATCGTAATGTAGGGACGCATGCGATTGAATTAGCATCTTATTATGGCGGACGCACGAACCGTGCGTCCCTACATCGTCCCAATGTGGGCAATTCGTTATGCTTGCAGGTGGAATATTCGCAATGCAATGTAGGGACGCACGGCTCGTGCGTCCGCAAGAAGATTAAAATCCTGCTCCACGACTTATGGATTCGTGTGTTCGCCACAATATTATTACCTCAAAAATAGCTCTGTTATGCAAGGTAAGAATAATCAAATTGAGGATTCTGCGCCAGACTTTCACTTCGATAAATGTGTAAGGAAAAGTCCGCGGGCAAGTTTCAGCAATTATTTAGGGGGTGATTATTTTGTGACGATGTGTACCAAAGATAAGGCGCATTATTTTGGAACGATTGCTAACGGTGAGATTCACTACACAGCGTTAGGTAATTATTGCCAACAACAATTAGACAATATTACATTGCATTATCCTTATGCTCAAGTTCGTCTTTATGTTGTAATGCCTAATCACATTCATGCGATAATCCACATAGAGGATTCTTCAGAAAAAGACCTTCAGAAAGATCTTCAATTCTCGCAACTTCCCAATCATCGTATGGCATTAGGGGTAGTCGTCGGAGGGTTTAAAAGGGACGTTACTCTATATGCCAAACGTAATTACATTCAATTTGGGTGGCAAGGGCGTTACCGTGATCACGTCATCCGTGGAGCAAGGGATGGTAATCGTATTGTCGATTATATCAAGACCAATGTGATGAGGTGGGATAACGATTGTTTCTTCGATGAATAGGAATCCTATAGTTCTTATAAATATTGAGTAGGGATTTCATTTACAAATGAATATGGCGGACGCACGAACCGTGTGTCCCTACAGAATAAAATACAAATACCATGACTAACAATAACAACTTTTGTGTGATTATGGCCGGCGGTATCGGTCGCCGTTTGTGGCCTTATAGTCGTAAGCGACTGCCCAAGCAGTTTGTTGATTTCTTTGGCACAGGGCGTACGCTCCTTCAGCAGACTTTCGACCGCTATGTGAAATTCATTCCCGTTGAAAATATTTACGTTTCCACCTTCGAGGATTATGTGGACATCGTGAAGCAACAGCTTCCCGAGTTGAAGGAAGACCAAATTTTGGTCGAGCCTGTTCAACTCTCCACTTCCCCTGCTGCGGCATGGACAGCGCTTTATCTTGCCCATCGTTTCGGAGGTGGCAATCTCATCATTACGCCCGCCGACCAGTACATTGTGAATGAAGACCGCTTTGTGGAACAAGTGTCGCGCGGATTGGAATACGTAGATACACATGACAATTTCTTGGCAGTCGGTGTGCGTCCCACGACTCCCAACACGGGATATGGGTATATCCAAATGGACGATGAAAAGGATGGGGAGTATCCCAAGGTGAAATCCTTCACGGAAAAGCCCGACTTGCAGTTTGCTGAGATGTTCGTAAACAGTGGCGAATTCCTTTGGAACTCGGGTATGTTTATGTGTAACCTTCCCACCATGTTGGATATGTTAGCTCGTGAGCTCCCAGGCTTTGCCGGATGCGTTGAAGTGGCACGCTCTGGGGCGAGTAGGGAGCAGATGACGGATTTGTTCCGTTCTACGTATCCCTCCATGGAGCACCAATCCATCGACCTTCTGCTTCTGGAAAAAACGCGCAACGTAGTCGTGATGGCCTGCAACTTTGGTTGGGCAGACATCGGTTCGTGGCCCGAGCTGCATGAGGTGGAGCAGAAAGATAGCGACGACAACGCCGTGATTTCTTCCACAAAGGTGCTCTTCGACAAGTCCTACGGCAACCTCGTTTGCCTTCCCGATGCCAAAGCTGCCGTAATCGCAGGACTCGAAGGTTATCTCGTGGCCGAGAAAGACGGTGTGTTAGTTGTATGCCCCAACCACGACCCCGCCATCGTGCGTCGCCTCGTTACGGAAGCACAAATGAAACTCGGAGAAGAGTTTGTGTAACCGCTATTTAAAGGGTTCAGAAGGCCCCATCTTTAATTCGTAAAACAAACCCTTACTAAATTCGTTTTTAGTCTCAAATAAGGCGAATTTAGTAAGGGTTTGTTTTGCTTAAAATAGATGTAGTTTTTAGAACTCATTTTAAGGGGATAATATGAAACCTAAAGGTTGTCAACGAACCTCGCATACACACCCGTAGATGTGCCCCATAACGCCAAATCTTGCTACGCCAGAACACGCTATGTCATCTGAAATGCTTACATTTGCGTGAAACTATTCTAAACCTAAATTTAGCGCCGTACATCATGGACTCCCAAAACGTGATAAGTCATCCCAAGCAAACGAATACCCTTCCGCGCGTTCGCGAACTTGACTTCCTTAAAGGCATTTTAATTCTGTTGGTGATTGCCTTTCATTTGGTGTATTTCTCTACGCTTTATCCGTATGCCAAGCAGGTGGTTTATACGTTTCACATGCCTGCCTTCATGTTGCTTTCGGGTTATTTGATGAACTTTGAGAAGGGTACGCGTGGCGTTTTGCGCACCCTCTTGTGGCTGGTTGTGCCTTACGTCGTCATGGAGAGCAGTTATATTATCATGGCCTCCATATTGCCCATCCGTGAACACATTGACTCACTGACGTTGGGCGTTTTCATCGATAAGTTACTGCTTCATCCGATAGGTCCTTACTGGTACTTGCAGACGTTGGTGATTTGTGGGGGACTATGGTATGCCTTGCAGCGTTGGTCGGTGATGGGAGTACCGGTAAGAGTGTTGCTGTACATCTTTCTTGCTTTGCTTCTTGGAGTGGAAGAGGTGGTGACACCCGCTTGTGCGATGTATTTTCTGGGGGGAGTCTTGCTGCGTAATTTCAATGTGAGTTTGGTGCGTTTCTTTGAGGGAGGTTGGGTCGCGTTGCTCATGTTTGCCTATCTCATTACCAATGTGGCATATTTGGATAAGGCCACGCCCATGGGCATACTTATTGTATATACGTTCGTTGGAGCATGCTTCTTCCTCTATCGTTATCTCCCGGCCGCGGGACAGCGATTGATGGAATTCTTGGGGAGAAACTCATTGGTGCTCTACTTGTTTTCCCCCATCTTCACCATTCTCTGCAAGTATCTTGTGCCCTTCTTGGCCTTCGATCCGACAGGCATAATCTTCCTCGTGTTATCTTTGCTCGTATGTGTAATCGGGTGTCTTGCGATAGCAAAATTCCTCGAATTCATCGGGGTTTCTCGGTATATGTTTGGGCGCGGGAAGGTGATTGTTTAGTAGGTATGTTAAAATGAGAGAGGCACTGCCCGCGGGCTGTGCCTCTCTCATTTTTCTTTTTTTAAGAACTGCATGAACTTTAGGAGCATTAAGGTCTCTAAAGTCCATTGACCGTTGTCGGTTGTCGGTTGTCCGATCCCTTATTCCGCTTCGCCTTCCATGTTATACTGCTGGAAGAGGAAGTTGTTGTAAGGATATTTCTGTACGTGGAGTTCTCTGACGCGCTTGTAGAGGAGCGCCTTGAGTTCTTCGATATTCGTTTTTTGGCGTGCCGAAATAAAGATGCAGTCATCGCCTACACGACTCATCCAAGTGTTCATCAAGTCATCGAGCGACACGTTTTCCTTGCCCGCAGGAGTGAGGTCGTCGGCATCCTTTTCGGTCCAACTGTAAGCGTCCATCTTGTTGAATACAATGACCGTAGGTTTGTCGGCACAACCCAAGTCTGCAAGCGTTTGGTTTACCACCTGCATCTGTTCTTCAAACTCGGGGTGACTCACGTCAACGATGTGGAAGAGAATGTCTGCCTCGCGCACTTCATCGAGTGTCGATTTAAAGGAATCTACAAGGTCGTGGGGAAGTTTGCGAATGAAACCTACGGTGTCGGTAAGCAGGAAGGGGAGGTTTTCGATGATAACCTTGCGCACGGTAGTGTCGAGCGTGGCGAAGAGTTTGTTTTCGGCAAACACTTCACTCTTGGCAAGGAGATTCGTGAGGGTAGATTTTCCCACGTTCGTGTAACCCACGAGCGCCACACGCACCATCTGTCCGCGGTTTTTGCGTTGCGTAGTCTTCTGCTTGTCAATTTCCGCCAAGCGTTCCTTAAGTAGCGACATGCGGTTGAGGATGATGCGGCGGTCCATTTCTAACTGCGTTTCCCCAGGTCCACGAAGTCCCACGGCACCCCCTCTTTGGCGCTCCAAGTGGGTCCATAGGCGCTGCAAACGGGGAAGCATGTAGCGGTATTGTGCTAATTCCACCTGCGTCTTGGCATTTGCTGTCTGCGCACGCATGGCAAAGATGTCGAGAATGAGACTCGTGCGGTCCAAAATCTTGACCTTGAGTTCTGCTTCAATATTGCGTAATTGCTTTGCCGAAAGTTCGTCGTCGAAAATCACCATACCGATTTCGCGTTCGGCTTCTTCTTCCATCTCGATGTACTGGCGGATTTCTTCCAACTTACCCTTGCCGACGTAGGTAATACTACTGGGGCCGTCAACGCGCTGTGTGAAGCGCTTTACAGTAACAGCGCCAGCGGTCTCAGCAAGAAACTCCAATTCATCCAAGTATTCGTTGGTCTTTCGTTCGTCTTGGCGCTTCGTGATGAGTGCCACGAGGATGGCGGTTTCGGCTTTAGCTTCTGATTGTATAAATTCTTTCATTTATTATTGAGGTTGTGAGGTCTTAGGGTTATGAGGTTCTGAGATTTTTAGGTTCTGAGGTTCTGAAGTTCTGAAGTCCTGAGGTTCAGAAGTCTTGAAGTTCTGATGTTAAAAGTTTTTTAGGGGAGATTGTTCAGGATAAAATACCTATTAATTCACCCTTGCGTTGCGCTCTTCCTGAGTCAATGTAAACGCTTTACGGGTGCGCTTCGCCACTTCCGTATTGTCGATGCGTCCTGAGAATTGTTCTGCGCCCACACCGATAGCAAAGGCGGGGACATAACCATTGGAGTGACCGCCACTGATCCATCCTACGAGGGCAGCGCGATTGATTATTTCCTTAGCGGCACTTGCGAGGGCGTCTTCCTGAGAGTAGAGGCTCTTATTGCCTTCCGCTTTTCCCGCAACGATAGCCTCGTATGCTTTCTTGAGACGTGCTTCTTGGCGTTCGCTAATGGCAATGTGTTCCCAGAAACCAAAGTTTTCGGTCAAGTCTTTCTTCACCACGTCCCAGGTAAATGCATCGCCGAGAGTGGTGTGGAGTTGTGAAATGTGCTTGGTGTATTTCCATGCACTCATTTTCTGGTGTTGCAACAAGTGGAGGCGGAGTTCGTAAGCACCAGTGCCGAGCGACATACCGCCCGTTTCGTGGTCGGCAGTCACTACGATGAGCGTTTCATCGGGATGTTGCTTGTAAAATTCAAGAGCCACCTTCACCGCGTCGTCAAGGTCGAGCGTCTCTTGGATAACCGCGGCAGCGTCATTGGCATGGCATGCCCAGTCAATCTTACCTCCTTCGATGGCGAAGAAGAAACCGTCCTTGTTGTTGTGCATCAAGAAGTCGATACCCTGACTTACGATTGTGGCAAGCGTAAGGTCGGTTTCGCATCTGTCTATGGCGTAGGGCAGAGCGGTATTGTCAAAAGCGTTTGCCTCGTCGGATTGCAACATCATGAGGCGCTTTGCCTTCTTCAACTTTTTCTCGTTAAAGTCCAAGCCTTTGGTTATCGTATATCCCGCATTCTCGTAAAGTTGATAGAGGGGCACTTCGTTGGGGCAGTCTTTATGTGTGGGTTGCAAGAAAGCAGAACCCGCGTAGAAGTCGAACTTTGCTTCCAAAAGGTCATGGCCGATGCGGTGATAGTTGCCACGATAAGATTCGTGGGCATAGAAACTTGCTGGAGTGGCATGGTCAATGCTCACAGAGGTAGCTACGCCAACCGCCATCCCTTGTGCTTTCGCAGCTGAGGCAATGCTGGCAATGGAAGTTTGACCGTCAGGCGTCATGGAGACTACGCCGTTTTTTGTCTTCTCACCCGTAGCAAGCGCCGTGCCTCCTGCTGCAGAGTCGGTCACACCATTTGTGGCAGATTCCGTATGTACGAGCGCCACATTGGGGAATGATGCGAATGCCATGGGCGTAATGCCGATGCGTCCCTCAAGCGCTGCGAGATAGGTTTCGGCAGCATTCACTTGGTTGACACCCATGCCGTCGCCGATGAAGTAGAAAATGTATTTTGCCTTACCTTGTGCAACGACAGAGAGGGTGAGGCAGAGGATGATTAGAAGACTGGAAAAGCGTTTCATTGTTTCTTGAGGTTATGAGGTTTTAGATTTTAAGGCCATGAGGGCGACGGCGTACAGCGTATGAGATAGCAGGGAGCGCCCGAAACTTCCTGAAATTTAATCCAACCAATGCGCGGTAAATTTGTGAGAGATTTGTTTCTCCTTGGGCGGAAGTTTCATGTAGTCGCCGTAAGTGGCGGTAAGATATTCAATATAACCGTTCATGGTTTTGTAAGGCTTGCCTTCAAAAAGGATGTCCACGCTGCTTTCCATGCAGGAGCGGGGAATACATCCCTTTATGCTCGGCCCCACTTCTGAAAGGTTGCACACGTATTTTGAACGTGGGTGACGGCTACAGAATTTGTGGTAGATAGCAGTGATTTTCTCCGATGAAATGGGCAATTTTATGAAAAAGTTTGCCACCAAGTCGCGCAAGAATCCCTTTGATTTGCGCTCCTTTTTACGACGGATGCGCAACCAATTCACCAAGAACTCCTTGAATCTGAATTCCATCTTGCGTTGCCACATAGCGTTGGGTACACCATCCACTGGGAAAATGTCAATATTCACTCCCAGCGAAAGTTCAGGGAATTCTTCCTCCACAAGTTGGGTGCGGATATCTACAACTTTCGCAAAGGTGTAAAAATACCCCTCCTTGCCCGTGGCATAAACCTCCAAGTGGGGCACAACCTCTACAAACTCCCGCACAAAACGGTCATAACTCTCACGGGGCATATAAAGGTCGATGTCGTCATCCCAAGGAATGTAACCCCCATGGCGAACGGCGCCCAAGAGTGTGCCACTTGAAAGGAAATATGTGATATTTCGTTCCAAGCAGAAGTTATGTACGGCGTCAAGAATGTCCGTTTGGAGCTGACGCAACTCTTGTATGGTGTCTATTTTGGTCATTTGTGGTGGGGCGCTTTTATCTTATTCGTTCGTGAATCAGACGTAGCGTAAAAAGATATACAAAGAAGCGTTACAATAAGAAACACATTTCTTCCTAAGAAAGTTATTGTTTCACCTTTGACAGACCCCATGTCAAGACAAGGTCAATCGTGGGTGTCGCTACGCCATGTTCTTGTGCAAGGTTCTTGATGAATTGCAACCCATAGGGAAAATCCTCGGTGAAATAGCGACTTTTGAAGTCAGGAATCCATCCCTCGGACGTTTCTGTCATGGGTGAGAGAATGCCTTCGAAAGCCTTGATGGACGCAATCTTACGCGTGAGCGAGGCGGCGTCAGTGCTTTCGTAATATTCAAGAAGCGGGGGCATCTGTCGCTTATCTACGGGAAGGTGGTCCAGAAGTTGCATGAACTCTTCGTCCATAGCGATGAGAATCTCAGAGGCTTCAAGCGTCCATTCACGGTAGAACGGTGTGTTCGTTGAGAATGGTTCGCCCTTCCAATCCTTCCACATGCTGTAAAGTCGGCTGGTGTGGAGAATGGGATTGCTATTCGTTAGACTCACTTCGTAATAGTGGTTGAGGAGTCGGGTGGGCGTCAGAAAAGCCTTCTCAATCCATTGGCGCAATGCCTCAGCGTCCTCGTTATGAGACTCAATGGCCACCGCAACTTCATTTTTATACCCTAAAAGATTGGCACTCTCGCCATAATGAATAGTTCGCGCTATGAAAGGTACGCGTTGGAAACCAAAAAGAGGCGTTTGGGGCGCCAAGATTTCGTGGGCAAAGAAAAAGAATCCCGTGCTACACACAATGCTTCCCACAAAGGTGTGTTCCGAAAGGAAAGGTTTGATTTGCTGAAGCACTTCGGCAATCGCATAACCAGGGAGGCAGAGCAAGACTACGTCAGCGTTTGGAATCACTTCGGAAGGCTTTGCAGAAACCAAGTCGAAACAGCCCGTATATGTCTTCCCATTGGGGTCGAAAACCGTGATGGAATCGCGCCATTCAGTGGGGCGGCGCGTTAAGAGTTGCACCTTGTTGTTAGTGTCGGATGCTAATACTCCAGAACAGACATGTGCGAGAGAACCTCCCCCACAGATACAAATTTGCATAAGCGAAATGGATACGTTAAAGTTGCTGCAACGCCACGATGAGGCGCTTGTTGTCCGCGCGGTTGCGGATGGCAAGGCGGATGTAATTTTTGCCGTTGAACACCTTCTTTGTGCTACAATCTTTGGCCAAGATGTTGTAATCTTCAAGTAGGCGGAGCACGAGTTCGTGAGACGTGTATTTATCTGTTACCTCACAAAGGAAGTAGTTTGCCTGAGAGGGAATGACGCGGAGGTAAGAAATGCCTTCAAGTTCGGCTTTGAAGCGCTGGCGCTCCTCTTGGAACTTCACGCAAGCGCGACGGTAGTCGGCTTCATACTTCGTGAAGATTTGCATGTAGAATTCTGCAAATGAATTCATGTTCCAAATGGCCACGTCCTTCTTAAGTGTTGCGATGAGTTCCTTATCCGCAGAGGCAAGAATGCCGAGGCGCAGACCAGGAACGCCGTAGGATTTTGAGATACTCTTCATCACCATCATCCAAGGGTAAGCCTCAAGGATGGAATCGGCGAGAAGGGTGTGTTGTTCGTAATTTTCGCTGAAATCCACGAAAGATTCATCTACCACAAACTTCATGCCGCGTGCGCCACACCAACTTGCAAGGTCTAACACCTCATCGCGTGTCAAGAAGTTGCCCGAAGGATTGTCGGGATTGACAAGGAGAAGGGTGTCAACGGGATGTGCCGCAAAGTAAGTCTTGAGGTCTTCCGCCGTGTAGTGGAAGTCGGCATTCTGAGGGGTGAAGATTTCCAAACTATCGGCACTGCGACGGTTGGGGTATTCCTCGAAGGTGGGGTAAGAAACGCCCAATTTTCCGGGAAGCAGTTCCATGAGACTCTTGATGAGTTCCGCCGCTCCGTTACCGGGAACGATATAGTCCTGTTTTACTCCAAAGCATTTGCCGGCAATAAGCGAGTTGACGTACATGCCCGAGGGGTATTCCGTAAGCAAGATGTTGAAGTTTGCACGCATCTCATCCATCATGCGCGCAGAGGGGTAGTAAGGGTTCACCAAGTAGCAGTAGTCCAACAATCCGGGGAAGCGCCAATAACCTCCGAAGCGCTTCATGTACTTCTTCAAGCGCTCTTCGCCCTCAGCAAAGAGAGTTTCGGCAATGTCAAGGTCCTGGATGTCGTCAATCTCATACCATTTTTCGTTAGATATGGGAAGCGCCTTGAGTTCGGATTTGTCGAGGAAGGTAATCACACGGAGCACCTGCTCATAGTATTCGTTGTTGCCCAGTGCCTTAGTGTAGGCTTCAAGGAAGGGAACGTATTTGTTGCGTGCAAATTCCTTGCTAAACTTATAGATGTTTACCGTCTTGTAATACGAATCAACGTCGGTGTATTTAAAAGCCTTTTTGGGGACAAAGTTTACGATGTTGTTATCTTCGTCAATGCGCACCATCGTTCCGTCCATCCACGTTTGATACTTTGCCACAAGCGCCAAATTGGGGTAGGGGTCGTTGAGCAAAAGTGGGAACATGGCGTCGTCAAAGATAAGGTCGCTCTCGATGAGGAGTGTGTCGTCCTCCTGCAATTGCTCTTTGGCCAATGCAAGGGAGTAGATGTTATTCGTCTTGTCGAAAACGGGATTGCAAACATACTCAATTCGCAACGCCTCATCGTAACGTGTGCCGATGTGCGCCTTGAGTTTTTCGCCTTCATACCCAACCACGATAACCACGCGGTTAAGTTCGAGTTGTGAAAGTTGAGATAGGAGACGGTCGATGAGCGTTGTGCCGTTCACCTTGACCATACATTTCGTGTTATCTTTGGTTAAATCGCCCAAGCGACGCCCCATTCCGGCGGCGAGAATAATTGCTTGCATATTCGTAGGAGGAAAGATTTTGAGGTTTTAAGGTTATGAGGGTATCAGGTGGCGAACTTTTGGACTTTATATCCTAAGGGCGCTTAGGAGGCGTGTAGATTTTCCCTGAAATCTCTATACAGTTCTAAGTAACCCCAACTCCCAAGGCCTCATAACCCAATTAAAACATTCTGCAAAGATACATTTTGCTTTTGAGAGTATTGCGCTCGCGCGTTAAAATGTGTATATAGAACGTAAAATGTAATGCTTTCGTAGGGGTAAAGTCAGGGGAATTTCGTAATTTTACCCACTAATTTGGGATAGTGTCGCTTTGACGCTCCCTTGAGTTTGAAAAAATTATACGACAATGATATATAAATGGAATTACGAACTGCCGTCTCCCGAGGT
>CALFGU010000233.1 GCA_937877685.1 uncultured Prevotella sp. | reverse complement strand
ATCGGGCAATTGGATATGTATGTTAGGATGTACGATGATTTAATTAAAGATCCTGATGATGCTCCTACGATTGGCGTACTTCTCTGTACGGATACGGACAATACTATTGCAAGATACTCTGTTCTACATGATAGCGACCAACTCTATGCTACGAAGTTCATGACTTATATGCCTTCTGAAGATGAGTTGCGCAATGAGATTGAACAACAAAAGAGGTTTTTCTTGGAACAACATAGCAATGAGTAGCACTATAAAGTCTGCGAAAAGAATATTAGATTGATTTTTGGTTAATAGGTTTAGAGTTTATCCAGAAGGTATATATCTTCAAGATACTCAAATATCCACCAACACACTAAATTATGAAAGTACTTAAATTTGGCGGTTCCTCAGTAGGTTCTGTCACTGGATTACACAACATAAAGAAGATTGCCGAAAGCTCTGACCAACCACTCATTATCGTTGTGTCAGCGCTCGGAGGCATTACGGACAAACTCATTGCCTTAGGCAAACGCGCGGCTACCGGAGACATTGCCTACATTGGCGATCTTGACGCCATCATTCGCCGCCACTTGGACCTCGTAAAGGAAGAAATTGCTGAAGAAAAGCAAGCGGCACTCATGACTGACCTTGAGTCGCTCTTCCACGACTTGCGTAGCATTCTTCATGGGGTTTGCCTCATTCAAGATTTGACTCAAAAGACGGCAGATGCCATAGTTGCGTTTGGCGAACGCTTGTCGTCGCTCATCGTTGCGACATACATCAACGGAGCCAAACATTACGACAGCCGTACCCTCTTCAAGACCACACGCCAAGGCGAAAAGCATCTCGTAGATTACGACCTTACTAACAAGAATGTTATTGACCAATTCACAGGTCACCAAGGCATTGCCGTAATGGGAGGCTTTATCGCAACAGATGCAGTAACGGGAGCGACTACAAACCTTGGACGCGGTGGTTCTGACTTTACAGCGGCCATTCTTGCTGCTGCGCTCGACGCTGAAGCACTTGAAATCTGGACAGACGTAGATGGATTTATGACTGCAGACCCACGCGTGATTCCTACTGCCTATACCATTGAAGAATTGACCTATGGTGAGGCGATGGAACTCTGTAACTTCGGTGCGAAAGTGGTGTATCCGCCCACGATTTACCCTGTTTGTGTAAAGAATATCCCCATCCTTATCAAGAATACCTTAAACCCCACCGCCAAGGGTAGTATCATTCATGCCAAGGCGGCGAGTAGCAAGAGCCCCATCCGTGGTATTTCTTCGGTTAACGAAATGTCACTCGTCACAGTGAGTGGTCTTTCGATGGTAGGGGTAGTTGGTGTGAACCGTCGCATATTTGCTACGCTCGCTAAGGGAGGTATCAGCGTCTTCATGGTTGCCCAGACTTCTTCTGAAACAAGTACTTCGCTTTGTGTCACTACTCAGGATGCCGAAAAGGCGTGTCAGTTACTCGACAAGGAGTTTGAAAAGGAAATCCAAGACGGTGCGATGCACCACACCAGCAAGCAGGACGGACTGGCTACCGTAGCCGTGGTCGGCGAACGCATGAAGCAGCATTCAGGTACGGCTGGCAAACTCTTTACCGTCTTAGGTAAGAACGGTATCAGCATTTGCGCAATGTCACAAGGCGCTTTGGAAATGAACATTTCCTTTGTGGTGGAAAAACATCAGTTGCGCAAGGCCCTCAACGTGCTTCACGACAGTTTTTTTCTCAGTCAGCACGAGGAACTTAACGTCTTCTTGTGCGGAACCGGCACTGTAGGCGGAAGCCTGCTCCAACAGTTGGCAGCACAACGCCAAATGCTGATGGAAGAACGCGGACTAAAGGTAAACCTTGTGGGTGTTTGTGGCCGCACAAAGGCAGCCTTCTCTCGCGAAGGTATTGACCCCGCACGCTATAAGGAAATCCTTGCGGAAAGTGGTAAGGAGGGTGGCGTAGAACGTATGGTTGATGAAATCTTAGAGATGAACATCTTCAACTCTGTCTTTGTGGATTGCACGGCAAGCGAAGAAGTGGCGGCGCAATACGGACGCCTTCTCAGCGCTAACGTATCTGTGGTGGCGGCAAACAAGGTTGCGGCGTCTTCTGACTACGACAATTACGAACATCTGAAACACCTGGCGCGCGAACGCGGAGTGAAATACCTCTTTGAAACCAACGTAGGTGCGGGTCTCCCAATCATTAACACGATTAACGACCTCCGTGCTTCGGGTGATAAGATTTTGCGCATCGAAGCGGTATTGAGTGGCACGCTTAACTTTGTCTTTAACACGCTTTCGGCAGATATTCCCCTCAGCAAGGCGGTGCAGATGGCGAAGGAAGCCGGTTACAGCGAACCCGACCCCCGTATCGACCTCTCAGGTAAGGATGTGATTCGCAAGATTACGATTTTGGCACGCGAAAGTGGCTACCGCGTAGAGGCGGATGAGATTGAAAAGAACCTCTTTATCCCCGCGTCACTCTTCGACGGCACTATTGACGAATTCTGGGCAGGTCTGCCCGCCCTTGATGCCCAATTTGAGGCAGAACGTCAGCGTCTTGTGAGCGAGAATAAGCGTTGGCGCTTCGTAGCAGAGTGGGCAGACGGCAAGGGTAAGGTAAGTTTGCGCGAAATTCCCCTTGGCCACCCCTTCTATGACTTGGAGGGTTCCAACAATATCATTCTGCTCAACACAGAACGCTATCGCGAATATCCCATGCTCATTCAGGGCTACGGCGCAGGCGCTGCCGTGACGGCGGCAGGCGTATTTGCGGATGTGTTACGAGTAAGCAATATTTGATTAAATGAGAAAGGAGAAATGAGAAAGGAGAAATGTGCTGGCGCATGACTCCCCGCATGGTTAAAGCATTTCTCCTTTCTCCTTTCTTATTTCTCATTTCTTTATGAAAACTCTTTCCCTCCGCGTCTATCCCTCTGTGGCGGCACAAGATGCGGAACTCCGAAAACATATTGCGCGTGAATTGGGGGTAAATCCCAAAAGCGTGACGGCGGTCAAGGTGCGCAAGCGCAGTATTGACGCACGCCAACGCACGATTTACGTAAATCTCACCGTGGATGTGTATGTCAACGAAGAACCTCCCACTTTGGATTTCGCGCCTATTGATTACCCGAATGTAGAAGGCGGTGCGCCCGTCATCGTTGTAGGTGCAGGACCTGGCGGACTCTTTGCCGCTCTGCGTCTTATCGAATTGGGCAAGCGCCCTATCGTTTTGGAGCGCGGGAAAGACGTTCACGAGCGCCGCAAAGACATTGCGCGCATCAGCCGTGAGCACCTTGTAGATAGCGAAAGTAACTATTCCTTTGGCGAAGGCGGAGCGGGCGCTTACTCTGACGGTAAGTTGTTCACCCGCTCGAAGAAGCGTGGGAATGTAGAGAAGATTTTGCGCGTCTTTTGCCAACATGGTGCCTCAACCGACATACTTGTGGACGCCCATCCGCATATTGGCACCGACCGACTCCCCCGCATTATCGAAAATATGCGTGAGCAGATTCGTCGTAGCGGAGGCGAGGTGCACTTTAACTGTCGTGTGGTCCGCCTTTTGGTGCACGAGGGCACAAAGGTGGTAGGTGTAGAAACGGCAGACGGACGCAGTTTTCAGGGACCCGTCATCTTGGCAACGGGACACTCAGCGCGCGACGTTTATCGCTATCTTCACGCTTCGGGCATCGAACTCGAGGCGAAGGGCATTGCTGTCGGTGTGCGCTTGGAGCACCCTGCCCACCTCATTGACCAACTTCAGTATCACAATCGCGAAGGTCGTGGGAAGTACCTCCCAGCGGCGGAATACAGTTACGTAGCCCAGTGTGGCGGTCGCGGCGTCTATAGTTTCTGCATGTGCCCTGGGGGCGTAGTGGTTCCTGCGGCAAGCGGTCCC
>CALFGU010000232.1 GCA_937877685.1 uncultured Prevotella sp. | reverse complement strand
GCCCGAAGGCATGGTTTACGACATGATGTATTGTGAAGACCTTAACGACAAATCAACAGGAGTTACACGTTACCCCACTCCTGAAATTCCCAACTAAACGCTAAGTAAACACCATCAATTAAAGCGGTGCGCTCGGATACATCCCCGAGTGCACCGCTTCTATTTTAATTATATCAGAAACTTCATGCGTGTGAAGAACAACCATCCGAACAAATTAATAATTCCAAACGACAAATCATCGCTTCATTTGTGTATTACAACATTAATCATTATCTTCGCAAAAAATAAGTTCATTGATTGCGATAAACCAACGATAGGATAACTCATTCAAGTTCATAACTATGATGAATGAAGCGACTCATTCGGAAGTAAAGTTTTATCAGCATCAAAACAAAGATAGTAACTAGACGCACTATAATACTCTTTAGAAGAATTCTTTTTAACCCAGGATGAACTAAAAGAGATGATGTTTTGTAATCAATATTAAAAACAACCACAACTATGGAAATATTATGGTTAATACTTGGCGGAATCTGCGCCATTTTAGGGATATTAGGTTCAGTATTGCCCGTTCTTCCTGGCCCACCTATATCCTATGCCACTCTATGGATGCTATGGCTCTACGATAGTGAATTAGTTCCTATTTGGGTGCTTATCATTGCGGGGTTATTTATGGTAGTAATTACCATCTTAGACTATATCGCCCCTGTGTGGTTAACCAAATTAGGCGGCGGAAGCAAATCAGGAGAAATAGGAGCAACCGTTGGGGTTATCATTGGCTTGTTCTTCATGCCCGAAGGAATCATCTTAGGTCCATTTATTGGAGCATTAATTGGTGAACTCATCGCCCAGACTCCATTCCTCAAGGCGCTCAAAGTTGCCTTCATGTCGCTCTTAGCATTCCTTTTATCAACGGGAATGAAACTCATCTATGGATTCTTCGTACTCATCTATTGGTTTGTCATTCTCGTATTGTTTATCGTCTCTTTGTTTACTTAACACTACATGTATAACCCATCAATTACTTAGTTTATTATGAAAACAAGATTAAAAATCGTAGCAGTGACTCTGCTTGCATTTTTGACATTTGCCACATCAACAAATGGGCAGATGTATGCGAAATCTAAAGTGAAACAGAAACAACCTGAAGAACTTACAACAAGAGATTATTTACTGAATCCTAAACAATATGTTGGGAAGATGAAAATTATTTCCTTATATCCCAATTCTAACAAACAGCCTGAATTTAAATTTCATGAAGCAATAAGAGAAGGTCAGTATGTTAAGGTAACATTTAGAATCACCAATACTATAGACATCAATAGGCTTATTGATAAGAGACCAAGCGCTGACAACAGAAACTTATGTTTCAAAGTCTACACCAATGGGGATTTTGAATGCGAAGCTCGGAGTAAAGAAAAAGATCCCAAATTTGGCGGATATAAAAAATATCCCATAGGAAAGATTTCACCTCAAGGAAAAGCAGGTAATGCAGCGAGTTTAATTTATAATTTAGCTCCACAAAAATTCATAGACATATCACTCTATCTTTCTTTCGTACCCATAAACGCCACTGAAATCCCTCAGTTATTCATCCGTTTTAGGGACGCAATCGGAACCAACCCTAAAGAAGAGGAATTTTCCAAGTCATGTTATGTCATCGAAAATTTGCCCATCAAGCAATTTATTTTGAATGAACATGGTATTAGCAGATTAGATAATTATGGGACTAGTAAATTGGATTGCACTGTCCCCATTTCAAAATTGCCTAAAAGCTATAAAGGTTTGTACTCTAAAATACGGATTGAAAGTGTTTGTAACGAAATGGACGGATATACAGAAACATATGTGAATTTCATCAATGATAAAAATGAAATAATGATGACTGGTATTTCCTATGAAGAGGGAGATGGGAAACGACTAAACCAACTTATCATTAAGTCAAATATGATCCATACTCCAGAGGGGATTTACGTAGGCATACCCTACAAAGAAGTAATAAAAAAAGGAGGTAATTTCTATCGTCAATGGTGGGATAGTAGAATCAAACTAAACAATATATGGTTCAATATTGAAGGTCTTAATGCTACAGGGGAAAAGGATTTCAAGTATCTCACTATCCTGCATGAGCAAAAAATGAATAACAAAGACGATTATATCACAAAAGGAGGGTTTAAAGAACATCATTTCCAACCCAATGCCAAAGTATCTGAATTTACATACGACCTTATAACTAATCGTTAAATCCAACGTAACAAACAATAGAATAAAACGAACCCCAGAAGCTTCTGGGGTTAGTTATGTAACAACATTCTAATGTCGGATGTCAAGCAAAGCGTATTAAATCAATTCCTTGATGAACGCCTGCATTTCTGCTTGATGCGCTTCTACGCTCTGAAGGAGTTTGAATTGTGCCTTTGAGCGAACAAGGTTGTGATCAGCATACTGAGTCTTGTAGTAAGTATCGCCGTTGATGTAGTCAGCGAGGAAGCGTACAGTCTGCATGTAGGGGAAGAGTGCTGCCGCATAAGGCAAGTTTTCTACTTCAAGAGGAGTGATAAATGAAGCCGCAGACTTGAGGTAACCCTTAGCAAACGACTTGAAGATTTCCATGTTGAAGTTTACATTGTCAAGATCCTTATCGTCTTCCTTACCTGTGTTAGCCGCCGAGCGGAGGTAGTCACCGAAGTCAGAGAAGATAAAGTTAGGCATCACCGTATCAAGGTCGATAACGCAAAGCACATTGCCTTCCTGGTCAAAGAGGATGTTGTCCACCTTTGTATCGCAATGACAAATGCGCTTGGGAAGCTTACCTTCACGATGGAGTTGTTCGCCCTTACACATTTCTTCAGCACGCTTTTCGAGTTCGTCAACGAGCCACTGAACTTCAGCCAAACGACCTGCCTTATTTTCAGCAACTGCTTCGCGGAGCTGCTTGAGGCGGAATTCCATGTTGTGGAAATCCTTGATTGTTTCGCCAAGCTGAGCGGGGATGTCAGCAAGCATTGCCTGGAAGTTACCGAATGTTTCACCTACGATGTAAGAAGTTTCGGGAGTTACGGCCGTCATTGACTTTGTGTCGGGGATGAATGCCATTACGCGCCAATACTTTGCACCGTCAAAGTAGAAATACTTACCATCCTTTGTGGGGATGAAGTTGAGCACCTTACGGTCGATATCTTCTGTGCCAGCAGCTTCGAGCTTTGCACGGATGTGAGAAGTAACAGCCACGATGTTATCCATCAACATTTCAACATCGGGGAAGATAGCGTTGTTCACATTCTGAAGCACGTAATCGGGCTGACCTTCTTCTGTCTTCACACGATAAGTTGTGTTGATAAGACCATTACCGAGGGGAGCAACTTCTACTACATTGCCCTGAATCGCAAACTGAGAAACAATTTCATTCATTGGAGTAAAGTATTTATAGGTTAATTATGTTATCTCTGCCAGGCAAAGTTAGCATTTTTTAAGCAATAGACAGGAATAATCTGTCATATATTTATAAAAAAATCCCTTGAGGCTGGTTTATGGTTGCTTCAAGGGATTTTGCTTTACGCATTTCTTAGATTAAGGGGATATTCAACGCTTCACATTCTTTACGCATTTCGTCGGGCCAAATGCTGGCTTGAATTTCACCGATATGTGCCTTACGGAGATAGAGCATACAAAGTCGGGATTGACCGATACCGCCACCAATACACAAGGGAAGGCTTCCCTCCATGAGTCGGCGATGGAAATAAAGTTCCAGGCGCTCTTCCTTTCCGCTTTCCTTAAGTTGGCGCAACAATGCTTCTTGATTGACACGGATTCCCATTGAAGAGAGTTCTACGGCACGCCCTAAGACATCGTTCCACACTAAGAGGTCGCCGTTTAATCCTGGGAGGTTACTATCTTCTGCCAATGTAGAATAGTCATCATAGTCAGGAGCACGCATATCATGAGGTTCGCCATTTGAGAGTGTGCAACCTATGCCTATGATAAACACGGCCCCATATTCACGAGTGATTAAATCTTCGCGCTCTTTTGCTGACTTGTCGGGATAACGTTGTAAGAGTTCTTCGGCATGAATGAATTGCACATCTTCAGGCAGAGAGGAGCTCATACCCTGAATATACATTTCTTCTGTATTTTCGCCTTCGGGTTCAATGAAAAGCTGATGACGGGGCTTATCCGCAAAACGCA
>CALFGU010000231.1 GCA_937877685.1 uncultured Prevotella sp. | reverse complement strand
GAAGAACAGAAGGGACAGAAGTTATGTTCTTTTGTTCTTGTGTCTAAAGTTATATATCTCCACGTATCACGTGTATCTACGCGTATTTTTTTATCAACAGATTTTACAGATGACACTGTTTTTCCTCGTGATACTTGTGATACGTGGAGACAAGTAGGCAGTCCGCAAGGGAACCGTAAAATCTGTGTAATCAGTTGACAGAAAAAAATAATCAACGTGATTACACGGTAAACTGTTTTTTTGACAGAAGAACAGAAGGGGCAAAAGTTATGTTCTTTTGTTCTTATGTCTAAAGTTATATGTCTCCATGTGTCACGAGTATTTGGGCATGAAAATAAAACGACGTGGTGCCACTGATGTAAGACCAAGCACACACCGATAAAATCCATTTACCTATTATCCCGATGTCAGATAAATTGCGTACCTTTGCAACGTGTAACAAAAAGAAAAACAAACAAGTATGGCAATATCTATAAAATCGATTCCTGTGTTAACAGGACAAGCCGCCGCTGATTTTGTGGCAGAAGCGGACAATAATAAGAATCAGGCCACCCCTGCCTTGTCCGCAAAAGCGATAGAGCGTTTACAGAAGGTGCTTGAAAAGTCAAAGAGTTTTACATTCTAAACATGATGCAGACGCTTTCGTTATTTGAACACTGCGTAATGCTCCCCTACAACAGCGAAGTAAGGGAGCGTTGCTTGTCATTCACCTGCGGAGACGCTGACCTGGATGACTTTTTCTATAACGATGCTGAACGGTATGCAGCGGAGTTAATGGGGAAAACGTACTGTTGGATTACCGAGCAAAAGCCTCACCGCATGGTAGCACTCTTTACGCTGGCTAATGACAGCATTAAAACATTACATTTAGACAAGACTACGCGAAATCGTCTAAACCGCCCTATTGATAATCCCAAGCGAGGTCGTAGTTATCCCGCCACGCTCATCGGAAGAATTGGAGTCAATCAAGAGTTTCAAGGAATGAACATCGGCAGTCAGTTGATACAGTTCATCAAAGATTGGTTCCGTCATGAAGACAATAAAACGGGGTGTCGTTTCCTTGTGGTAGATGCCTACAACAACCCTCGTACACTTCATTTTTATGAGCGCAATCGTTTTAGATTCCTTCATACAGACGAGACTGAAGAGCGAGCATATTACGACATTCCTTCAGAACAGCAAGTGGCTACGCGCTTGATGTACTTTGATTTAAAAAGAGCAGACCAATAAGAAATTAAAATCCCGACAAGTCCCCCACTTGCTCGGGATTTCTTGTTTTCCAGTCAAGCAACAAACGACAGGCAAGTATCACTTGTATCTGCGCGTATTTTTTGTCAACTGATTATTTTTTTGACAGAAGAACAGAAGGAGCATAATTATGTTCTTTTGTTCTTATGTTTAAAGTTATATGTCTCCACGTATCACGTGTATCTGCGCGTATTTTTTATAGTTGTTGTTTTGAGCGATAAATAATTGTTGTACCTTTGCAATATGATAAAGACCCAGCTTTTGATATGAACCTTTCGAGTCTGATTAAACAATATTTCCCGTTGACTAGTAATGATATTACAATTGATGTGTTTGACGAAAAGAATATTTATGATGTGTATCAGCGCGTAGTAAATATTTTAACACAACACATTGAGATTGAAACTACTGTGTTGCAGGCAATGAGTTATTGTTTTTACGAAATATTGGATAACGTGCTGACTCATTCTGGCAAGGAACTTGGCACTGTTATTACGCATTACGATGCGCAAAATCATGTGTTGAGTCTCTTAGTTGCTGATGATGGCATGGGGGTTAGGGCATCGCTTTCGGAAAATGAGTTATATGCTCAAATCTCGGAGGATGAAGCTCTGAGAATATGTGTTAAAGATGCCATAACTGATGGCAAAGGGATGGGTTTTGGCTTGTTTTCGACTTCGCTATTAGTGCGTGATGCAGGTGTGAAATTTGAAGTTCGCTCGGGGAGTCACATGTTATTGTTGCAAGACGGAGTTGAGACTACCGTGACGTGTGACTCTTGGCAAGGCACAATTGTTTATTTGCAGCTTCGCACGAATATGGAAATAAACCCTTCAGAGGTGGTGGCCAATCGTACAGATGTGGCGAATCAATATAACGAAACATTCTTGAATGATAATGAACTAATGGAATTATGGTAACATTCAGTTTTAGAGAATATGGCGAAAATTTGGGGACACGTCCCTTGGGAAAACGCGTGCGCGAACAACTGCTTCACGTGATAGAGCAGCATGAGCGTGTTGTGCTTGACTTTACGGGGGTGAATGTAGTGAGCAATTCCTTTGCAGATGAATGTATCGCCAAATTGCTCCTTACGATGTCACTTGCAGATTTGAAAAGTCGCACAACATTCCGAGGACTCAATCCTATCGCCTCAGAAAGTGTGCTTACTGCGCTTCGACGCAGACATTTGATTATTACTTAAGGAATAGACTACGAACAACGAAGGTGCATCTCTATGAGGTGCCCTTTATTTTTCTCTGACAACAGAACGAAGGTGTTTTTTTTCTTCGTCCTTACGTTCTTCCGTCAATAAAATTAGGGATGTGGAGGGTTTGCTTGAAGTGTATGAAAAACAATATCTATTTTACGGAAAACAATAAGTATGTTTGTACGTCGAGTTTGGGTACTTAAGGCGCACAAACATACTTATTGTTTTATGGGGTATTAAGTCTCCGCGTATCACGGGTATCTGCGCGTATATTTTTCAACTGATTAATATTTTGACAGAAGAACAGAAGGAACAAAAGTTCTTTTATCAACGTGATTATTTTTTGGCTCACGCAAAGACGCAGATTTGCGCAGAGGTTATGTTTGTTAAGAAATTCCGCACGGTTTCTGCGTAGTCCGCGTAATCTGCGTGAAAAAATATTTATATCTCCACGTATCGCGGGAATTTGCACGTATTTTTTAATGATATAGGTGTTGACCCAAGCGTGCTTTACAGGACGTATTATATTAGAACACGAATTTCACGAATTTCACAAATCACCATGCGGATAGAGATTTGCTTATCGCATACGAATAACACGAATCACCATGCGGAGTAAGTGTTACTTAGTGTGTAAAAAATCCGAATGGTAATTCGTGTTATTCGAATGCGATAAGCAAGGAAATAAAACGCAAGTCAATCCTTGCGCAACCTGTGGTTCGTGAGATTCGTGTTCTCTCAAAAAGATACTTCGCAAGGAAATATATGTGATTAAACAGTTTTCCTCGTGATTCTTGTGATACGTGGAGACAAGTAAACGTCCGCATGGAAAACAGTTTAATCTGTTTAATCAGTTGACCTTTTTAGTCTCCAGTGTATCACGTGTATCTACGCGTATTTTTTTATTATCAACGTGATTACACGGAAATATAGGACCTGACCAAATAAATCTGCAAGTTTTTTTGCTTA
>CALFGU010000230.1 GCA_937877685.1 uncultured Prevotella sp. | reverse complement strand
GGAGGTTGATAAACCTCAATGGTACGAATAAGTGAGCGATTTGCCAAAGAAATGATTAAGAGAGAGCAGAAAAAGTTTACTTTTTATGCCGAACGAGAGTTTCTAAGACCGTCAGGTCAAATTTATTTGAGGAAATCCGAACGTGAGTACCTTCGACCGACAGGTCAATGAGACATTGCCACGTCTTTCGCCATATTATGCCATGTTCAGCGTTCACCGCCCAACATCTACCGATCATCGTTTCAGGATGCAATGTTACTTATTTTCTCCTCGCGGTAAACTCTTAAGCAGATAAAATGCTGATGTGGTGATATAATTGCGTGCGCTTTGCAACCAGCATGCCGGTTTCAGCATATAGGCGTTCGAACAGTTCTATCGTTACTTGCGTATGCTTGATACTGAGCAGTTCACTGACACACTGTTCACTCTCGCCACTAATCCTTAACAACTTTGCATAAATGTTTTCCGGCAGCAAATGGATAGAAGACACCCGCGAAACAAAGCCCTTGGCTATTTGCTGATGACCGCCAAATGGCATCTGCCAAATTGTTATTCCGTTATCTCACAATCACCTTCTTGCCATTCAAAATATAAATGCCCTTGCGTGGAACTAATACTTGGCGACCTTGAAGGTCGTAAAATACGTTGTTGGCAGGAACTTTTACTTCTACGCCTTCAATAAGCGTCACGATGTCGGTGTTAGGAGTAAACACGGCAGTAAGGTCGGTGTTGTGGTCAAGCGTGAAGGTGTATTTGAGTGATGTAGAAAGTTGTTGGTTACCTTCGCGCCACGCAACAAATCTTGCGTCACCTTCGGCAATAGCCTTAACCACCACTTCGTCACCATTGCGCTCAATTCTGACTGTTCCGCGTGTGGCATCGTTAGGCTTTGCGGTGAGTCGGTATTCCTCTTGCGTCGCAACGACTTGAAGAATCGCATCAAAGATTTGACCATAGGCCTCGTCCTCAGCATCTGTGAGTCCGTTGTCCGTAATGCGGATGCGCATGCGGGTCTTACCTTCCTTTGCATCAGCGGGAACTTGAATCGTTGCCGACATCGTGCGCGCCACATCTAACGCAGTCATGCTCTCAAACATTCCGTCGCGGTTCCAGTCAAAGTAAGCAAATGCTTCATAACCAGCATCGGGCACTTTGTTCATTGTGATGTCCAGCGTGAGGGACTTTCCGGGGAGCACTTCCGCCTTGTCACGCACATAGAGGGTGAACCATTCCGCAGGAACTGCACTCTCCTTTCCTGAAGCAGAGGTGATGGGGAAGGTCAGAGGATTGACGGCACCTTCACCCGTAAGTGT
>CALFGU010000229.1 GCA_937877685.1 uncultured Prevotella sp. | reverse complement strand
TGATTGTCTTTTATAATCCTTAATACATCTTTCTGTGAGAATTGCATTATTCCGCTATGAAATCGTGTTCTGACTTCACGTTTGGCTACGCAGGAATATAGATTTGCTTTTGGAATGTGTAGGTAATTTTCTATCTCATCAATGTCAATCCACTCTTTAAAATATATTGATTCTTTCTTCCAGCCCTCTTCTACATCATATCTATCAAAACGTCTGAGTGAACCGATGAAGAATGTATGAATATTGTACCTTGAGACAAATATTAGTGACCACGAGCGGCTTCTTCCCATATACTTCATCATCCCTTTAAGTGAATAGGAGGGAGGACCGAATGGAGAAGCCGGCAATATATCAAAATGCGAATACCACATAAGAAATCTTCGCCATTCGATTTGAAGACTTTTGCTGTTTATATGTTTTGATAGTGGGTCTTTGTCAGTCGATAATAATTTCATGCTATGGATCTGTGCATAGATGAAACGTTTACTGAAACCAGACAACTCACTTGCTTGGGAAATTGAAAGAACATCACCTGTGATAATCTCTTTCCATTCATTACCCAAGGTATCCCATTCTCTTGGATAATGATTAAAAAACTTTGTATTCATTATATATATGAGCCACATTAGAGCGGCACAATAATATATAACTCACCCCTATTGACTATTCTCAATTTGATGGGAATAGAAGGTGTATTTAACAAGAAACTTACAAATTGCAACTAAATATTGAATGCGAAAAATTTGAATTTTCTGTCAAATATATGCTTCGTAGTAAAATCGCTTTTAGGTACAAATGTTAAACACTTCATACAAAGCATTTTAACCTAAGTCAAAATTGTCACATGGGTGCCCAAGGGACAAAAAGGGACAAAAAAACTGCGTCCCTCGAGTGTCTGGGGCACAAACGAGGGACAAAATTGTATCTCATAATAGAAAAGAAACGAGTAATAAACCACCATGAAATGCAAATATCACTATGGGGAATATATGTACATATTGTAAGTTTTCAAGTTTGTTGTTAGAGATTGTAGGCTATTTACAGTAAATAGGAGCTTTATTACACTATAAATCTGTGCACAGCCCCTAAATTTCGTCGCATATACGTATCGTAATTGTAAAAACTATCGAAATTCGGACGGTAAATATGTAAAAAGCCCGAATTTTTCGTTAAAATTCAGACTTTACATTTTCCAGGATGGAAAATTTATTGTATATCTTCAATTTTTAGATTAAACTATGCAATATTCTGAAATACAACAAATTACAATCTTGTTATAAGTAGAAAAATTGCTGATTTTTGCACGTGAAAATATATTGTAATACGCTGTGTACCAATGGATTACAAGTGTTATTTGCCGATGCAGAAATGTTTGAAGATGTTTTGAAGGATGGAGTCGGTGGAGACTTCGCCGACGATGTCGGAGAGGTGGTGGATACACTCGCGGAGGTCTTGGGAGATGAAGTCGCCAGAGAGTTGGAGGTTGAGGCCTTCTTGTACGCGGTGGATGGCGGCGAGGGCTTGGCTGAGGGCAGCGAAGTGGCGGGTATTGGTGACAATGGTGTTATCTCCTGAACATTGAGGAATGCAGGGGGAGGTGGCGAGGCTTTCTTTCAGTGTGTTTACTCCTTTGTTTAGTTTGGCGCTGAGAAGGGCGGTTTCTACCTTTAGGCAGGAAGAAATGCTTTCGTTGTTGGTGGATAGGAATTGAGAAATTTCTTCCTCAATTGTTGAGGTGATTTGTTCAGAAGATTCGTCCACCTTGTTGATTGCGAGAATAAGGTGCTTATCGGTAGTTGCCGAAAGGATGTCTGCGCCGAGGTCCTTAAGTGTTTCGGCAATTTGATTTACATCAATCATCCAAATAATAATGTCCGCTTGCTGGAGTTTTTCATACGAGCGCTGGATACCGATACTTTCAATCGCATCTGCCGTGTCGCGAATACCTGCCGTGTCAATAAAGCGGAAGGTTGTTCCGTTGATAATCATGGTGTCTTCAATGACGTCGCGCGTAGTGCCGTGAATGTCGGAAACGATGGCGCGCTCTTCGCCCAATAACGCGTTAAGTAGGGTTGATTTACCCGCATTGGTTTGCCCCACAATAGCGACGGGAATACCCTTTTTAATAGCATTGCCTACTCGAAATGATTGTACGAGTTCGCTGAGTTTGTGCTCGATAATCGTTGATAAATCAAGGAGTTCTGTGCGGTCGGCAAACTCAAGGTCTTCATGGTCGGAGAAGTCGAGTTCCAACTCCATGAGTGAGGTGAGGGTAAGAAGTTTGTCTCTGAGCGCCCCCAATTCCTTGCTAAATCCGCCACGCATTTGGTTCATTGCTACACGGTGACTTGCGGCAGAGTCCGACGCAATCAAATCTGCTACAGCTTCAGCTTGGCTTAAGTCCATCTTGCCATTCATGAAGGCACGCTTGGTAAATTCTCCAGGTTCGGCGAGTCGGCATCCATTAGCGATGAGCAAGTGGAGCACCTCGCGAAGTATGTATTCAGAACCATGGCAAGAAATTTCTGTGCTGTTCTCGCCGGTATAGGAGTGCGGTGCACGATAAACGCTCACGAGCACTTCATCAATGATTTCGCTCTTCTCATTGACGATGTGTCCAAATGTTTGGGTATATGCTTTTCGTTCGGTAAGTGGTTTCCCATTTACTGAATGAAATATTTTATCCGTAATTTCTATGGCGTTCGGTCCTGAAGTACGAATCACTCCGATAGCTCCGCCGTGAGCCGTTGAGATAGCGCAGATGGTCATAATTATTGAGTAAGTAAGATGACACCTTTGAGGGTTTTCTTCACTAATATTTACTTGAGAAAGAACTAAATTGTTGTGGCAAAAAATAAGTCAGACATATTTCAAATTAAGTCCGAGATAAATTGAATTCTCTCGGACTTAATTTTTACTATGATGGGATTATTATTTTACGCATCCAATAATCTCGTGGATGTCCTTCACCCCATGGTGGTCCATCCATTCGTTGATGCCGTTTACCACCTTTACGGTGATGGCAGGGTCGATGAAGTTTGCCGTACCGATTTCAATGGCTGTAGCGCCAGCCATGAGGAACTCAATAGCGTCGGTAGCATTCATAATACCTCCGAGACCCACGATGGGAATGTTCACCGACTTTGCCACTTGCATCACCATGCGGAGCGCTACGGGTTTTACACAGGGACCGCTGAGACCGCCTGTGCCGATGCTGAGCTTTGTACAACGGCGCTCAATGTCAATAGCAGTGCCCATGAGGGTGTTAATGAGCGAAACACTATCAGCACCTTCTGCTTCAACCGCCTTTGCGATGTCAGCAATGCTGGTTACGTTGGGTGAAAGCTTAACGATGAGTGTCTTGTTGTATGCCTGACGCACCGCCTTAACCACAGTTGCAGCACCTTCGGGAGTCACACCGAATGCCATACCGCCGTTCTTCACGTTGGGGCAAGAAATGTTGAGTTCAATAGCAGGAATGCGCTCTAAAGCATCAATGCGTGCGGCACATTCGGCATAATCTTCAGGCGTAGAACCCGACACGTTTACAATAACGTTGGTGTCCAAGTCCTTCAACTCGGGATAAATGTTTTCGCAGAAATAATCAACCCCCTTATTCTGAAGTCCAACACAATTAAGCATGCCCGCAGGAGTTTCCGCCATACGGGGATAGTCGTTGCCTTCACGAGGATTGAGCGTTGTGCCCTTTACGATAAAACCACCGAGGTCTTCGAGGTTGATAAAGTCGGCAAATTCGATGCCATAACCAAATGTACCTGAAGCCGTCATTACGGGATTCTTAAGGCTGAGGTTGCCAATATTTACATGTAAATTTGCCATAATTACCAATTGAGTTTTTTGCTGTTAAACACGGGACCTTCCTTGCATACGCACACGTTGTGTCCTTCACCATCCTTTTCTACGCAACAGAGGCAGGCGCCAACGCCACACGCCATCATGTTTTCGAGCGACACCTCACACTCACAATTTGCCGTACGTGCCCATGCCGCAACGGCCTTCATCATGGGTTTGGGACCACAAGTAGCGATGAGGTCAAACTGCTCCTTATTTAATATAGAGTGGTTCGTTACAAAACCCTTTTCGCCCAATGTCGCATCTTCGGTAGTAGTATAAACATTGCCGATAGTCTCGAAGAGGTCAAGTTGCATCAAGTCGCCAGCCGAGCGGCCGCCAAGGAGGAATGAGGGAGCGTGTCCAGCTTCCTTCAAGCACTTGCCGTAGTAGAGTAGGGGAGCAGTACCCACACCGCCACCAACGAGCAACACCTTCTTGCCCTCACCTTCGGGCATGCTAAATCCGTTGCCCAAGGGGAGCACACAGTTGATGGTGTCGCCAACATTGAGTTCTGACATGTACTTCGTGCCGTTACCCACCACGTGGATGAGCAACCAAAGCAATCCTTTTTCCTTATCTACATAGTTAATAGAAATCGGACGGCGCAAGAACGTTTCAGAACTTCCCGCGATGAGGAGTTCAACAAACTGACCCGCCAGCATTTCGGGGAGCGCTCCTTGAGGGTTATTAAGTTTTAGTAAAACATATCCGTCGCGTGGAAACTCCTTTTCCACGACACAAAGGTCAAGTGCGTATTTTTTCATGTCCTAAAATGTGATAAATTCATGTTGTCACGCCACAACCTCCCAAGAATAGCATCATCTTCGTTCCCGTTCAGCAGGAACTGATTCATGAGCGGAGCGTTACGGCAGTGATATTCCTATGCAAATGTAGTTAATTTGTATTGAATGCTTGCCAAAACAGGGGTAAAATCCGAGATCGTGGGTGTAATTTTTTATTGAACAACTATTTTTTGCATGAAACACTTGGTGGAACGAAAAAAACTTTCTACTTTTGCAACGCTTTTGAGAAGAACGGGCGCATAGCTCAGCTGGTTCAGAGCATCTGCCTTACAAGCAGAGGGTCGGCGGTTCGAATCCGTCTGCGCCCACACAAGAAGAGAAAGTTTGACTTTCTCTTTTTTTATATCTATTAACTTAAGGAGCATACATAAAAAAGAATCCACATGTGGCATGTGGATTCTCTGTATTTTAATGGGGGATGTTTGTTCGGTTATTACTTCTGCAACTCCATGCCGATAAGCATGCCGTCGTAGGATTTAAGTAGGGCGTTAAGCGTCGTGAGGGTTGAATTGTTTGACACGGCAGAAATGCTAGTTAAGAATTTCAAGAGTTTATCTGCATCATAAAGCAAGCTCAACGTGTTGCCCGTTTTAGAGATTTGTGGTGTGATTGTGCCAAGGCCGTTAAGGTAGGTCAACGTGATTTTGTTATTTTCAACGTCGAGGGCGTAAGTGCCTTGTACGAGACGTCCCTTAATGGTTGCTGAATAAGTGTTGTCGGCATTAAAGGTGAAAGAAATTTGGTCTCCCGTAAGTCCTAACTTTGTGAGTGATGCGTTAATTTTTTCTTCAACTTTTGTTGCTGCAATTTCTCCACCTGCCTTCATCAATAGGTTTTCTGTTTCGAACACACAATTTGCCCCTGAATAGCGCCAAGTGCCTACAATGTCTTTCTGATTTAGAGTTGTACCCTCAAGAAGCGAACCCAGGAACTTTCCAAGTCCCGCTCCAATATTGGCATAATTCGGTGAAGTTCCGGAAGGGGCGTTTTGAGTTGTTTGCGACTGAGTTCCTAAAGAGGAAAGTGCTGAAGATGACATACATCCTGTGAGGAGCATGGATGTGCCAATGAGCAATGGCGCAATGATATGTTTATTCATAATGTTTGTGGATGGGTGTGATTCGTGTTATTTCTGTAATTCCATGCCAATGAGCATGCCATCGTATGATTTGAGGATTGCGTTAATTGAAACGACGGTGGCATTTTTAGAAACGGCAGAGATGCTTGTCAAGAAGTTTAAGAATTTGTCGGCATCGTAGAGGAGGCTCATGGTTGTGCCGTTCTTCACAATCTGAGGGGTGATAGTGCCTACTCCGTTAAGGTAGGTGAGTGTAATCTTCTTATTTTCCAAGTCAAGCACGTAAGTTCCATTAATGGTGCGCCCCTTAACCGTAATGCTGAACGTATTGTCTGCATTAAATGTAAATGCGAGCGCTTCGCTTGTCACTCCAACCTTCTTGAGCAAATCATTGATTTTAGATTCAACTTTTGCTGTAGCTGCTTCGCCGCCTGCTTTCATCAACACATTTTCAGTTTCAAACACGCAATCTACACCGCCATAACGCCATGTTCCCTGTACGTCATTAGTGCTGAGCGTAGAGTTGTCAAGCAATGAACCCAAAAGTCTTGAGATGCCTGAAGTGAGGGCATCATCTTGATTAGTGGTAGAGGTGGACTTAGACTTTAATGCGCCAGTAAGTTTGCCGAGTACGTCAAGTTGTGCATTGGCAGTTGTTGTCACTGCAAATAAAAAGAGGGGAAGGATAAATTTCTTCATCGTAAGAATAATTTTGTGTAAATTCTGGTGGTGATAGGATGGGGAGAATCCATCATTTATTAGTGCAAAATTAATTTAAACTTTTTACAGAATCTATTTCAAAGAAAATCTTCTAAATTAAAAATAGGAAAGGACAATTAAGTTCTTGTGGAAACAACTACATTATTTTGCATCCTTCTTATCAGATGATTTTCTCACCTCGCACGCTTCGGTTAGCGCTTCCGCGGTTTGTAGGGTTTCCTCTGTGTTTGGTGTGGTGGCGTTTTCTGCTTGTAAGTTGCTCCAAAGAGTTTGTCGATGAGGTCGGGACGGTTGATGCGTCGCAGTTCGGCAATAATTTTTTGTCGCTCTTCGGGCTTATACCAGAAGAAGAACATGCGTTGTCGCAACTTGTCGGCAGGTGAATGTGCAGAATATACGGGTTGGAGGGTGTAGGGATGTAGTCCTGTATGCCATGCTTCGGTGCTGACGGTCATGGGGGTGGGCGTAAAGTCCTGCACTTGTTCCAACTGGAAATCTAATCGCTTGGTGAGTGCGGCGAGTTCAGCCATGTCTTCGGGTGTGCATCCTGGGTGAGAACTGATGAAGTAGGGGATGATTTGCTGGCGCAGTCCTGCCGAATGATTAATGCGGTCGAAGATTTGCTTGAAGCGTTGGAACTGCTCGAAGGGCGGTTTGCGCATCAAGTGGAGCACGCGGTCAGATGTGTGTTCGGGTGCGACCTTGAGGCGACCGCTTACGTGGTGGAGAATGAGTTCGCGGGTGTAATCGTCTGTTGCTTTATCGATTGTGGTATCCCCAGTGCGATGTAGCAAGAGGTCGTAGCGAACACCTGAACCAATCGTTACACGCTTAATTCCTGGCATCGTGCGAACGGTACGATAAATGTCGAGCAAGGGGCGGTGGTCATTGCTCATGTTAGGGCAAATCTTGGGGTGTACACACGAAGGACGCTTGCATTTTCGGCAAAGTTCAAGGTCGTTTCCGTGCATGGCATACATGTTTGCCGATGGACCTCCGAGGTCGGAAAGATGCCCTTTGAAGTCAGGCATTTCTGTTACCTTTTTTACTTCGCGCAAGATGCTTTCCTTGCTTCGACTGGAGATGAATTTGCCTTGATGTGCAGATATGGTGCAGAAGGAGCATCCGCCGAAGCATCCGCGATGGACATTGACGGAGAACTTTATCATGTCGAATGCAGGGATGCGTTTGTCCTTATATTTGGGATGGGGCAGACGGGTGTAGGGGAAGTCAAAAGAGCGGTCAAGTTGTTCCGTCGTCATCGGAGGGTAGGGCGGATTGACCACCATGTATTTGTCGCCCGTTTGTTGAAGGATGCGTTGTGGCGTAAGGCGGTTACTTTCTTCTTCAATGTGCTTAAAGTTAGCTGCTTGCGCCTTATGGTTTATTAATGCTTCTTCGAAGGAATGAAGCACGATGTCATTGGGCGTAATGCCTCCGTGAATGTCTTGCTCAGGAACATATGTGACGGTTTGCATGACAGGATGTTTGCTTAACATCGTGTGAAAATCACTGACCGTCAGCAATGCTTCGTCTTCATGATGGGTGATGTAATCTTCGATATTTCGACACAAGTCCGATATGGGTAATTCGCCCATGCCATAGATGAGCAAGTCTGCACCGCTATCCTTCAAAATTCCTGGACGGAGGCGATCTTGCCAATAATCGTAGTGTGCCACTCGACGTAATGACGCTTCAATGCCTCCTAAGACAACGGGCACATCGGGATAGAGTTGCTTCAGGATTTGTGTGTAAACAATCGTGGGATACTCCGGACGCATATCGTGGCGCCCGTTTGGGGAATAAGCATCCTCTGAGCGAAGGCGCTTATTCGCGGTGTATTTATTCACCATTGAATCCATACAACCAGGAGCTATGCCAAAGAAGAGTCGGGGGCGACCTAATTTTTTGAAATCGCGGAAATCGCCGTGCCAGTCGGGTTGGGGGACTATGGCGATGCGATAACCTTCGGCCTCAAGAAGGCGACCAATAACGGCGGCTCCGAAGGAGGGATGGTCTACATAGGCATCGGCGCTGAACAAAATAATGTCCAACTTATCCCAACCGCGGAGTTCCATCTCCTTCTTGGTTGTAGGGAGCCAATCTGTTAGTTTGTATTGCATGGAGCAAAGAGGGGGAGAATAGGGAGGAGGGTAGGTGGGGGGGGAGGTTTGAGTTATTGCTTATTCCAAGACGCGTAAACTTCCATGAGTTGCTTCAATCCAAATGCCTTCATTTTGTCATGGCAAATGACTTCGGCATATAAATCTAACAAATCTTGGGGCACGGGAGTGGTTGTGAGCAACAAGGAACGTGTGCGAAGCTTCAGGCGCAACATGGTGTCTTCGGTGATGTAACCCGTGCTATCCACAAGGTCTTGAAGCAGGGCATACTGTTGAAGCGTCAAGAGGTTTTGCTCTGTGATTTCAAGAAAATGAGTGGCCTTTTCGTTTAATTGTATTTGCATAATGGTAATCTCTTTTTTAATCGTGATGTTTAAACTCTTAGTGGAGAGGGGCTGGGTCTCGTAGGTTCTCTGACTGCTCGGATTTTTCGGTGTCTCTTTTTCCCCGAATGATGTTATTTTTAATTAAATAGAAGATGATTGCCCTCATGACAGAGGCACGAAGGTTGGCATCAGAAATACATTCAAACGGCACCCCCATGGTTATTGCCCTGTGTGTGGAGGGCTGATAAGCGACGCCCGCCGACACTCCCATTGTATAGGCAAAGGCAGAAAAAGCGTTGTCGTTAGCAGGGAGAAGGATGTCAGGATGCCCCGTTGAATAATGTTGGTCAGAGGGTTGATTGTAGATGGGGAGTCGGAGGTTGAGTCCCACAATTGTATCGCATGAATCGGATGGTACGTATCCACCATAAGTCACGCCAAGAACATTGGAGAGAAAATCTTGTTCGGCAGGCATTCTCATGTTGCTTCCGATGTGTGACCCCGACACTAATATTTTACCGCCATTGCTGGCGAAGGAGGTCAACCTGGATTGGATTTGTGGGGAGAATGTCTTGGCGGGGCGTAGGTTTTCGGGTGCCGTTGATTGGCGCCCAAGAATGTAATCAATGACGTCATAGTCGGCTAAATTTATCGCCCCTTCTTCAAGAACTGCCACGGAGGTGGACGCAAATGAGAATTCTTGACTCATGGCAAGGGCGCGTCCGTGTTGGGTGGTAAAGTCGAAGGTGTTGCCAGCTATGCTTTTGCCAATCCATTCGTTCGTAGAGAAACCTAGGGCTCCTTCACCTTCTTTGCCCGCCATATTGGGGTCGAAACACACTTGTACACCGGCAATTGCGCTTGTTGATACGTAGGGGATTCCTATGTTTTTATGGAGGTCAAACCCGATGCTATCAGCATTCTGAACGATGGCAGGACCTGATAATCTGGTAAATCCGTTAACGATTAAGACGCGTGCCTGTTCGTTAGGCGCCTTAAAGACGGTCATTTCTTCAGAAGGGAAACTTTCACCGCCTTCATTCAGGGCAGAGACGCGGAATGCGTAGTGCACACCAGGCGAGATAGGCATGGTGAAATGGGGATGATCAACCACCTGACCTTTGTCAAATCCAATGTTCCCAATTTTTGTATAGACAATATATTTGGTGGGAGTGGCGGAAGGTTCGAGAGGGTCATCCGTGGGTTGCCAGCGCAGGGTCACACGATTGTTCTCACTATCAAGTAGGGCTGAGAAATGACGTACGGGCAGAGGTTGGACAACGACGTCGGTGATGCCATGTTGAAAATTGACGTACTTTAACAGAGATTTGTAGATGCTTCTTGCTATATGAAACTTCGCATAGGGGTCATGAGCAAAGCGCATATCTGTAAAGTTCTGATGAGATAACATTTCAAGAATCAACGATGGGATTTGTGGCGAACGCGTCTCGCTGTAATTTCTATCCCATGTGTCTCTTCTTGTCCATTGAGTGTTGAAATGATAAGACAAATCCCTGGCAACGTTTTCAACCATCATATGTGCCAAGTCAAAAGATGCCATTCTTGAGATGCCAGAAACTAATGTGTCGCCAGTGCTTTTATGATAATTGGTGCTGATGGATAATGTTCCATATACACTATTATCTTTGCGATGACCTGCATCAGTGTGAAGGGCAGTCGAGAACTCAAGTGGGATTCCTAATCCCACTTGTTGGGGAAGATACACCGAACCACCCGCCAAATAATTGGTGAAATAAGAACGGCAACGAAGGTCATCAAGATAATCATTCTCACTCCCCTCCGTGTTATACAATTCTTTTTTGTACCCTATATTTGAGTCTATTGTATCTATATAAATACAATTCGTCCAATACAGTTTATTCATAGAATGATAACTCA
>CALFGU010000228.1 GCA_937877685.1 uncultured Prevotella sp. | reverse complement strand
GGCAGCCGCTGCGAGCATGTTGTCAAGGTTGTAGGCGCCCACGAGTTGGGTTTGCACTTCATGCCAAGTGCCACCAGCCAATCGCAAACGCAGACGCAACTGGGGCGTGCAGGAAACCACTTCACCTTCTACGTCATATCCTTCGCCTGGTTTGCCGTAGGTGATGGCACGCAAGCCTTTAGCGATGGGCGCCAGCAAGGTATTGTCTCCGTTAAGGAAAATAAAACCTTCGGGTTTGCTGGACAAGTATTGGTAAAGTTCACCCTTCGTGAGCACCACCCCTTCGAGCGAACCGAAGCCCTCAAGGTGTGCTTTGCCGACGTTAGTAATAAGCCCACAATCGGCATCTACGATTTTGCTCAAGTCTGCAATTTCTCCGGGGTGGTTGGCGCCCGTTTCAATCACGGCAATCTGGTGTTCCTCCGTGAGGCGCAACAAGGTTTTGGGCACACCAATATGGTTGTTGAAGTTACCTTCGGTGAAGAGCACGTTGTAGCGCTTTGCAAGGACGGCGGCGGTGAGTTCCTTAGTGGTGGTCTTACCGTTCGTACCCGTAATCTGCACGATGGGGAGTCCCAACTGCTTGCGGTGATGGTGCGCCAATTCCTGAAGCATCAGCAATACGTCGCTCACATATACCATGCGCCCATCCGTGCCCGCCACTTGCGGATTGTCAACAACGGCATGCGCACACCCTTTTGCCAAGGCTTCGTGCGCAAAAAGGTTGCCGTCAAAATTGTCACCCTTCAAGGCAAAGAATATAGAACCTTCGGGGCAATTACGGGTGTCCGTCGTGATAACGGGGTGGGAGAGGTATAATTCGTAGAGGTCGGTGAGACACATATACAATAATTTTAGTGGTCGTTTACAGCATACAAAATTATATAAAAAACATTTATGTACCCTCATAATGCCGATTTTCTATGTATATTTGTACGAAATTTATAAGTATAGAGTTTCTCAATGAAACAGGATTCGCCCACATACTCAATTAATTGCAACGGTATATTGCTAACATTGGAGTCGCCGAAAATAATGGGGATTCTTAACGCTACGCCCGACTCTTTCTTTGCTGGAAGCAGAAAGCAGACAGAACGAAATCAGTACTCTGTCCCGTTA
This sequence comes from uncultured Prevotella sp., assembly GCA_937877685.1. GTDB lineage: Bacteria > Bacteroidota > Bacteroidia > Bacteroidales > Bacteroidaceae > Alloprevotella. The sequence goes on along the minus strand of CALFGU010000228.1, from coordinate 58 downwards.
TCTGAAGCTCTTGGCAAGAGAAATGGATTGTCCGGTTATCGTACTTTCCCAGTTGTCC
>CALFGU010000227.1 GCA_937877685.1 uncultured Prevotella sp. | reverse complement strand
CATTACTACGGGCGGTGTAGCAGCCATTCTTGCCAATGCCTTGATTCACATTAAGGAGGAGTAATCCCCTAAAAGTTTGCGCCTCTCGTGACGCATTTTTATACATAGCACAAAGAATAAGGACTGAAACTCTGGGACACATACCCCCAAGTTTCAGTCCTTATTTTTTGTCGGTAACACGAGCAAGGATTTCCCTTATTTTGCCAAAGAGAAGGAGAATTCCAACCCCGCCTCGGGACGGTTGCGCACGGTGATGTTACCACGATGGAAGAGCACGGCGTTTCTGACGATAGAAAGTCCGAGCCCCGTGCCCCCCGTATCGGCACTGTCGCGCGTGCGTCCTTCCTGCGCACGTTATAAGCGCTCGAAGAGGCGCGAGAGGTGCTGCGGTTCTACCCCGCCCCCGTTGTCGTAATAGGTAATATAATAATGTGTGGCATCCTGACGCTCCAACGCAAGATGGAGTTCCACACCCTCGGGACCGTAACGCAGGGAATTTTCAATAAGGTTACGGAAGATGGCGTGAAGCAGGGAATAGTTGCCATTGAGCAGTGCCTCTTCGGGAAATTGAAGGTGAAGCGTGGCGCGGTGTTGCTGAATTTGCGTAGAAAGCTCTTCACAAACCTCTGCCACGACAAGGGGAAGCGAAAGCCCCTCTCGGGGAATCATTTCGGGCGCTTCATCAACCTTGGTGATGAGTGAGACGTCGCGAATGATGGCCGCAAGGCGCTGGGTTTGTAGGTGTGCGCGCTTCAAGAAGCCTTGACGGCGCTCCTCACTAAGGTTTGTAGCCGTGAGCAGGGTTTCGAGATACCCACTAATGCTACTCACGGGCGTGCGCAACTCATGCGTAATATTATTCGACATATCGCGCTTGTAAATGCGGCGCTTTTCGCGTTCCCGCAATACGGCACGGTGGCTGTCTTCCAACTGTTTATATTTCTCGAGAATCGTACGACTGATTTTTCCCAACTCACTATCGGGGAAGCGGAAGTGATTGTAATCAACCAACCCCCGCTCGGCGGCATCAATAAAGCGGCGGAGCATGGTGATAGACTTGCCAAAGTGGTCGGACACGTAGATGAGCAGCACCAACACGATGGGGAAGACCATGAGCACGAACCACAGGAAGACGTTGTCGGGCATCAAGAGGTTTTCCAC
>CALFGU010000226.1 GCA_937877685.1 uncultured Prevotella sp. | reverse complement strand
GCACCACGATGGTGTTGCACTTCTCTGCCAGCTCATTGATTGAGCCAAAACGCAATGCCGCAGGGGCGTTGGTCAATACGATCTCGGCACCCTCCTCCACAGCACGCTCGGCAACCTTCCAGGCGATTGACTGCTCGTTGAGTGCACCAAAGATGATACCCTTCTTTCCTTTAAGTAAATTTCCCATAATTATTCCTTTTTTGTTGTGCGAGCGCAAAAAAATGAGCTTTTTTGCACATTTGCACCGTTTGTTGATGTGTCAAAGGTAAACAAAACCCGCGAAAATGAGTGATAATACCAAAAAAATTATCTATCTTTGTCGTGAATATGCAGTCACGGTGGCGAAATTGACCCGTTGTGGGGCGAAAGGGGCTAAAGTGGTGCGTAATTTTAGGAAGGAAAACATACAATAATCATAAACCAAAAACAGAAAAATTATGTTCGCAATTGACAACTACGATTTCACTGGTAAGCGTGCAATCATCCGCGTTGATTTCAATGTACCCCTCAACGGCGAGGGTCAGGTAACCGACGACACTCGTATCCGTGCTGCTATCCCCACCATCAAGAAGGTGTTGGAGAAGGGTGGCGCTGTGATTTTGATGTCACACCTCGGTCGTCCCAAGAAGAATCCCGATCCCAAGTTCTCTTTGGAGCAGATTATCCCCGCTATCGAGGCTCGCTTGGGCGTAAAGGTTAACTTCGCTGGCGACTGTATGGGTGAGAAGGCTGCAGAGATGGCTGCTGCTTTGAAGCCCGGTGAGGTGATGTTGCTCGAGAACCTCCGTTTCTACGCTGAGGAGGAGGGTAAGCCCCGTGGCTTGGCTGAGGACGCTACTGACGAGGAGAAGAAGGCAGCTAAGAAGGCTCTCAAGGAGGGTCCCCAGAAGGAGTTCGTGAAGAAGCTCGCTTCATACGCTGACTGCTACATCAACGACGCATTCGGTACTGCACACCGTGCTCACTCTTCAACAGCTCTTATCGCTGATTACTTCCCCAATGACAAGATGTTCGGCTACGTTATGGAGAACGAGTTGAAGGCTATCGACGGCGTGATGTCTAACCCCCAGCGTCCCTTCGTGGCTATCGTAGGTGGTTCAAAGGTATCTACAAAGATCACTATCATCGAGAAGTTGATGGAGAAGTGCGACAAGATCATCATCGGTGGTGGTATGACATATACATTCGCTGGTGCTTTGGGTGGCAAGGTAGGTAAGTCAATCTGCGAGCCCGATATGTTCCCCGTAGCATTGGAGATTTTGAAGAAGGCTGAGGAGAAGGGTATCAAGATCGTTACTTCACCCGACGCTCTTATCGCTGACGACTTCTCACAGAACGCTAACACTCAGGAGGCGCCCGCAAACAACATTCCCGACGCTTGGGAGGGTGTGGACATCGCATCTGAGGGTAAGGCTCTCTTCGCTAAGGAGATTTTGGAGTGCAAGACTATCCTCTGGAATGGTCCCGTAGGCGTATTCGAGATTGACAAGTTCGCAACAGGTTCTAAGGCTGTTGCTGACGCTATCGCTGAGGCTACTGCTAACGGTGCGTTCTCACTCATCGGTGGTGGTGACTCTGTAGCTTGCATCAACAAGTTCGGCATGGCTGACAAGGTATCTTACATCTCAACTGGCGGTGGTGCACTCCTCGAAGCTATCGAAGGTAAGATTCTCCCCGGTATCGCTGCAATTAAGGGTTAATACTTACTCGGAAGTAGGTTAACGCCTTAACAACTATTTCATATAACGGAGGGGCTGGTGGCAACACTTGCCCCTCGTTTATTTTTCAATATTATGACAAAAGCAAAATATTTTAGTGTGCTTATTGCGATGCTGCTTCTTGTGGGAGGAAGTCTTGTGGCGGGATGCAATGCTACAAATACAGAAACTTCTGCGGAAGATGCCGGCGCGTCACACGACAGTATTGCTTATGATTTGAGGGTCGCTGTGCTCCCTACGCTTGAGGCGCTCCCCATTTATTATGCCAAGCAAGCGGGAATCTGTGATTCTTTAGGGATTGTGATTGACATTCTTCCCTATATGGCACAATTTGATTGCGACACGGCATTGCTGAACAACGCAGTCGATGTTTGCATGATGGACCGCACACGCTTTGCTGACTATACAAGAAAGGGGCATAGACTTTCGGCACAACTGAAGATTGATGCAAGATATGCGCTTGTTGTTTCGAAAGAACTTGGAGCGAAACGCGTGAACGATTTGAACAATCGCACGATTGCTATTTCTCGACACAGTGGTGCTGAGGCCTTCTGCTTGCATGCATTAACCCAGGCAGGAATGAAGCGTGAGGATGTCCATTTTCCTCAAATCAACGACCTTTGGTTGCGCGCCGATATGCTGACCAATCGTCAGGTTGAGGCAGCTGTGCTTCCTTATTTGCAAGCCTATTGGGCGGCACTTAATGGTCATCATATTTTAACGGGTGATGCTATTATTCCTGAAGCATCCATGCAACTCGTTTACACTCGAAATTCAAAGAAAGTCCAACAGATTACGTTGTTGGCAAAGGCTTATGAGTTGGCAAAGGCAGAGATTGAGAACCATGACCTCAGCATTTGTCGCGACATCCTCATTCAGGAGTATAATTTGTCTGCCGCACAAACCGATTCTATCATCAAGAAACTTCCGTACCCCAGTAAAGAACAGAAGTAACCCACGCACCTCATCATGCAACTCAGCGCACTCCTCCCGAGATTTCAAAAACATCCACAAGTAAAGGCACTCACGCGCCTCATTGACGAACGCCAACCCTCCATCTACTGTGAGGGCATGCAGGCTTCCTCAGCCCCCGTTTGCTTTGCCGTTGCAGCAATGCAAGCGGGGCGTAAGTGTGTCTATATGGTCGTACTTAATGATGAGGAAGAGGCGGGTTATTTTTATCATGACTTGCTTCAACTCGTGGGTGAGGAACATGCGGTGTTTCTTCCCTCGGGTTACAGACGCGCCGTGAAATACGGTCAGCGCGATGCGGCAAATGAGATTTTGCGCACGGATGTTATCAGTCGCCTTTCCAGTTATGCCGGCGAAAGTCCGCTGTTCGTTGTTTCCTTCCCCACAGCTTTGGCGGAGCGCGTGGCTTCTGGCGAGACCTTGAAGGAGAATACGGTGGAGATAGAGGAAGGTAAAGAATACGATGTCACTGAACTGACGCAACGTTTAAGGGATTTAGGGTTCCATCGCCGTGATTATGTGTATGAACCCGGAGAATATGCCGTGCGTGGTAGTATTGTGGATATATTTTCGTATTCGAGCGAACTTCCTTACCGACTTGATTTCTTTGGTGATGAGGTTGATTCCATCCGCACCTTTGAAGTGCAAACCCAACTCTCAAAGGAGCGCAAGAAGGTGGTGAAGATTGTGCCCGAAATCTCAAAGACGGAGAGTAATCTCGTACCTTTTCCTGCTCTTCTTCCAGAGAATTCATGCTTACTCACTCGCGATTTTCTCTACATCGGCGAACGTATTGACGCCACTTACAACGAAGGATTTGCAGCTCAAGCAATCATTGAGCGCGAAGCCACTTCGGAAATGGAAGCTGCTGAAATCCGCCGACAGTTCCAGAGTGAGTTTGTATTGGCAAACGGAGCGGCGGTGCTTCGAGAATTAGCGCGTTGCCAACGTTTTGAATTTGGCAACAAACCCAGCACTACGCCCGGCGCCATTGTGCGTTTCGACGTAAAACTCCAACCCCTGTTTCACAAGAATTTCGACCTCTTACGCTCCACTCTTGGACAACTCAAAGCGGATGGTTACGACCTCCACATTCTTGCCGATAGCGAGAAACAGACGGAGCGCTTGCGCACTATCTTTGAGGATATGGGAAAAGCACTTGCCTTTACGCCCATTTTGCATACCCTCCACGAAGGATTTATTGACGAAACGCTGCGCATTGCCCTCTTTACCGACCACCAAATCTTCGACCGCTACCACAAATATAACCTTAAAAGTGACCGCGCACGAAATGGTAAACTGGCACTGACGCTTAAGGAACTCATGCAGTTTGAACCCGGTGATTATGTCGTACACGTGGATCACGGTGTAGGGCAGTTTGCTGGATTGGTGCGTATGCCTGGAGCGAATGGTGAGCAACAGGAACTCATCAAGTTGGTGTATAAGAACGACGACGTGGTTTTCGTTTCCATCCACTCGCTTCATAAGGTGTCGAAGTATAAAGGCAAGGAGGGCGAACCGCCTCGCTTGAGTCACTTGGGCACAGACGCTTGGGAAAAACTCAAGGAGCGCACGAAGAAAAAGATTAAGGACATTGCGCGCGACTTGATTCGCCTCTACGCACAGCGTAAGGAGCAACAGGGATTTGCTTTTAGCGCCGATAGTTTTATGCAACAGGAGCTCGAAGCGAGTTTTGCTTATGAGGATACGCCCGACCAACTCAAGGTAACCCAAGAGGTGAAGGCGGACATGGAACAACAGCGCCCCATGGACCGACTGGTGTGTGGCGATGTGGGGTTTGGTAAAACCGAAATCGCCATCCGTGCCGCCATGAAAGCAGCTGCCGACAATAAACAAGTGGCGGTGCTCGTACCGACTACCGTACTCGCGCTTCAACATTACAAGACTTTTGCCAAGCGCCTCAAAGGTTTCCCCGTAAAGGTGGATTACCTGAGTCGCGCTCGCACGACGAAGCAAACAAATGAGATTTTGCGCGAACTCGAAGCCGGCAATATCAATATTATTATCGGCACGCACAAATTGGTGAGCAAGGCGGTGAAGTTTAAAGACCTCGGATTGCTCATCATTGATGAAGAACAGAAATTTGGAGTAAGCGTAAAGGAAAAATTGCGCCAAATGAAGGTTTCGGTTGATACCTTAACCATGTCGGCAACGCCCATTCCGCGCACCCTTCAGTTCTCGCTCATGGGCGCTCGCGACTTTTCTACGATTCAAACTCCGCCACCCAACCGCCATCCTATTCAGACGGAGATTCACTCTTTCAACGGTGAGGTTATTGGTGATGCCGTGAACTTTGAGATGAGCAGAAACGGGCAGGTGTATTTCGTAACCCACCGCATTTCCCAGTTGCCCCACCTCAAAGCAATCGTAGAGAAATACGTGCCTGACGCACGCGTGGCGATTGGTCATGGACAGATGCCTCCAGCAGAGTTGGAAAAGGTTATCCTTGACTTTGTCAATTATGACTACGATGTGCTGATTTCTACAACTATCGTGGAGAGTGGTATCGATATTCCCAACGCCAACACTATTATTATTGACAACGCCCATCATTTCGGACTTTCGGATCTCCACCAGATGCGCGGTCGCGTAGGGCGTAGCAATCGCAAGGCGTTCTGCTACCTGCTTGCGCCTCCGCTTTCTGCGCTTCCCGATGACGCACGCCGTCGCTTGCAAGCCATTGAGAATTTCTCCGACCTCGGCAGTGGCATCCACATTGCCATGCAAGACTTGGACATTCGTGGCGCTGGCAATTTGCTGGGTGCCGAACAGAGCGGATTTATTGCCGACCTTGGGTATGAGACCTACCAGAAGATTCTCGCGCAAGCCGTGGCGGAACTCAAGAATGAGGAATTTGCCGAACTCTACGAAACTGAAGAGGGCGTGAAACCTGAAGTGAACATTGACGCTGCCCAATTCGTGGACGAATGTAGCATTGAATGCGACCTTCGCGCCTACTTCCCTGAAACGTATGTGCCGGGAAGTAGCGAACGTATGCTGCTCTATCGCGAACTTGACGGTATCTCCGAAGAGGCGCAGTTGGAAGCGTTCCGCCAACGCATGTTCGACCGCTTTGGACCCTTGCCCCCCGAAGGCGAAGAGTTACTCCGCATCCAACCCCTCCGTCGCCTCGGAAAGCAACTCGGTGTGGAGCGCATCACGCTCAAGAACGGTCGCATGACCCTCTATTTCGTGAGCAACCCCAAGAGTATGTATTACCAAAGCGAGACTTTCGGCAATGTGCTCACCTATGCCGTGCACCACATCAAGCGATGCAAACTCGACGAACGCAATGGCAAGCGCAGCCTCGCCTTGTTTGAAGTGCCTAATGTGAAAGTGGCATTAGATATTGTAAAAGAAATTCTGACCCCTCAGGTGTAAGACGTGACACATATTATATATATGTCTCCATTTTTGCAATATTTGTCCCCTCTTTTGCAAATGACAACAACGAAATAGCAATTATTCCCCTTCATCTCTTTCTTGTCTTCAACTAAATTAGATGAGCGCCGAATTGTTATTTAAAATGCCTAAATTAAGTCTCAAAGAATTTTTCTTAAGTCTCAAAGTTTTTTCATTCTTTGAGACTTAATTTTTCCTAAAAGTATTTGTTGTTTAACAATGTCTTAAACGGGCATGTATAAACGAATAAATTTTCTATATAGAAGTTTAATGGTGTAGTAATTTAGTTGACGAATCGTTAATCTAATTTATTATATTTGTTAAAAATGCGGTGTTTTACCAAAAAAATTAAGTAAAATTTTGCCGTATTGTTTTTGCCCTTTACTTTTGCCGTATGAAAAAAAGAACGATACACCTCATCGCCATTCTTTGGGGAGTTTCCATAGTCATATTGATAGGCCTTCAGGTCTATTATTACTACCAAGTGCACGAGATGCGTAAGGAGCAATTCAACGAGTCGGTAAACCGTAGTTTGTTCCGCACAGTTCGTCGCATTGAAATGAATTCTACGGAGCGTGCTTTAGAGCGTATTTTGCTGAAATCAGGGAATTCAGATGCTAAATCCACAACAAACTCGTCAACGTCGCCTACGGCTAAAGATTTTCATCTTTTGAGGGACAGTTTGATGAATCTTCACGATATACAAGTACCCGAATTTGAAAAGACATTGCCACCTTCAGGCATTTCCTTGCGGATGTCTCCCCGCCACCGCAGACCCTCGAACGAGTTTCGCCGTAAACTTCGCGACCGCTACGTTTATCAGAAGACTTTAGTCAATGAAGTGGTGGTGGACATGCTTTATGAAGCCGACCATTTGCCCCCTGAAAAGCGCATTGACTTTGTTGAACTCGACAGACTCCTGAGTTATTACCTCAGTAATAATGGTGTGGAAATTCCTTACCATCTTAGGGTGACCACTCCGGACGGAAGAGAAATCTTTAGGTGTTGTGATTATGACTCGAAGGGAGAAGAGAATGCTTACACGCAAACGCTTTTTGCCAATGAGTCGCCCCATCAAATGGCAATCATACACATTCACTTCCCCGACTTTCAGCGCTACGTCTTTTCATCGGTTAAGTTCATGATTCCCGCAATCATGTTTACGGTAATGCTCTTCTTTATCTTCTGTATCACCGTTTGGCTCTTCCATCGTCAAAGACGCATGTCGGAAATAAAGACAGACTTTATCAACAACATGACCCACGAGTTTAAAACTCCCTTATCGACACTCTCGCTTGCCGCACAAATGCTCAACGATCCCTCAGTGGGAAAAAGTGATGCGATGTTGAAACACATAACCGGCATTATCAACGATGAAACCAAGCGCTTGCGATTCCAGGTAGAGAAGGTGTTGCAGATATCCATGTTTGAAAACAAGGGGGAAACCTTTAAGCGCAAAAACATTGATGCACACGCCGTAATTGATGACGTAGTCAACGTCTTCCGACTTAAAACGGAAAGCATGGGTGGGCAAATAATTACGCATCTGAATGCTACAAAGACCACTCTTTTAGCTGACGAAATGCACTTTACTAATGTGCTTTTCAATCTTCTTGACAATGCCATTAAATACAAACGCTCTGATGTCAATCCCCAACTAACGATTGAAACGGAAAACCATAACAACAAACTCCGCATCAGCATTGCCGATAATGGTATCGGAATTAAGAAAGAAGATTTGAAAAAGATTTTTGAAAAGTTCTTCCGTGTTCACACCGGAAACCGACACGATGTCAAGGGATTCGGACTTGGACTTTGCTATGTGAAGAACGTTATCAAGAATCATAAGGGAACCATCCAGGCAGAGAGCACCTTGGGCGAAGGCACTAAGTTTGTCATCGAAATCCCGCTCTCTGAAAATGAGTAACAAACCTTTTATCTATAAATTATCAACTACAAAAACACAAAGAAAAAGACATTAACAAAAAAACTTTAAACCTCAGAACATCTGAACCTCTGAACCTCAGCACTTCAAAACTTCAGAACCTCAGAACGTCTGAACCTTAAAACCTAAGAACACTTAACCTTAAACCTTTTAACCTCAAACCTCAAACTATTATGGACGAAAAGAAAAAGATTCTTCTTTGTGAAGACGACGAAAACCTCGGCATGTTGCTCCGTGAGTATCTTAATGCAAAAGGTTTTAACACAACGCTCTGCGCTGACGGAGAAATTGGTTATAAAACGTTTCTTGAAGATAAATTTGACCTTTGCGTGTTTGACGTAATGATGCCCCGTAAGGACGGTTTCACCCTTGCAAAGGAAGTAAAACAGGTAAATAAAGACATCCCCGTAATCTTCCTCACCGCTCGTAACATGAAGGAAGACGTGTATCTCGGTTTCGAACTCGGAGCTGACGATTACCTCACCAAACCCTTCTCAATGGAGGAACTTACTTACCGCATCGAGGCCGTAATGCGCAGAAGTATGAAACTTAAGAACAAGGAGCGCACAACTTATCCCATCGGTAGTTACACGTTTGACACTCAGAAGCAAACGCTTACCCATAAAGATGGTCAGTCGCTTAAACTTACAACAAAGGAATGTGACTTGCTCACGCTTCTCTGCATGAATATGGGCGAAATTCTCCAACGTGATTATGCCCTCAAGACAATTTGGGTGGACGACAATTATTTCAATGCGCGCTCTATGGATGTTTATATCACCAAACTCCGCAAGCACTTGAAAGACGACCCAACTGTGGAAATTTTAAATGTGCACGGCAAGGGCTACAAACTCATTGCCCCCGAATTTGAATAAACAATGAACATTAGAACTAAGATTTACAAATTTATAGGCCTCTCTCTCGTTGCAGGAATGCTCACACCCGCTTTCTGCTCTTGCGAAGACGAAGACACCTATGCCGAAATGCGCAAAACTGAAGGTGCGCAAATCTCCAACTTCCTTAACAACGGAACGCGAGTTGTTGACAAAGAAACTGGAGATGTTACCTTGGAAGTAAAAGGACCTATCAAGGTAATTTCCGAAAGCGAATTTTATGCCAACGACACTACGACAAACGTAGCAGAAAATGAGTACGTGCTTCTTGCTGGTTCAGGAGTCTATATGCAAATTGTTAGACCAGGCACAGGCGAACGCTTGCAAGACGGAGAGTCGGCAACCGTGATTTGTCGTCACCTTGAATTTAACATTGCTGGCGACTCTATCCAAAGTACAAATGCTCAATCTGCCGCTACGGAAATCTATCCCGACCGCATGACTGTTCAAAAGAATTACGGCACAATCACGGCTTCATTTACAAGTGGATTGATGAGCAGTCTTTATGGTCCTTCCGTTCCTTCTGGTTGGATTCTTCCCCTGCAATTTATCAAATTAGGGCGTCAAAGTGAACCCAACGCTGAAGTGGCAAAAGTGCGCCTCATCGTTCCGAGTACAGAAGGTCAGAAAGACGCAATGAATGGTGTATATCCCTGCTTCTATGAAATAACTTATACTAAGGGAAGATAGAAAAAGAGACTTACGACCTACAAATTAAGAAAGCCGAAGCGCAGTTAGTATTTGCGTTTCGGCTTTTATTTTGTTATATGGCAAAATCACTTTAGTAACGTTTCTATTTTGTGCCAAAAATTCTATCGCCAGCATCTCCAAGACCAGGGAGAATATAATTCTTCTCATTAAGTCCTTCGTCAAGTGCGGCTAAATAGATATCAACATCGGGATGACTCTCTGTTACCGCTTTTACACCCTTTGGAGACGCAACAAGACACATCAAGCGGATATTGGTATAACCATCATTCTTCAATCGAGAAATAGCGTCGCAAGCACTTCCCCCAGTCGCAAGCATGGGGTCGGTAACTATGACCAAGCGTTCCTTACCCGCGGGCATCTTATAATAATAAAAAACGGGTTGACAGGTTTCTTCATCACGATACATGCCGATGTGCCCCACGCGTGCCGAAGGGATGAGCGAGAGTAAACCATCCACCATTCCGAGACCAGCACGAAGAATGGGCGCTATTACAACCTTCTTCCCTGAAATCTTAGGGGCATTCATTTTCATCAGGGGAGTGTCAATTTCTTCATATTCTAACGGGAAATCGCGGGTAATTTCATACCCCATAAACATGGCTATTTCTTTTAGAAGTTCGCGAAACTTCAGCGTAGAAGTTTCCTTATTTCGCATGATGCTCAATTTGTGTTGCACCAATGGGTGATCAATAATGTGTAGGGACATAGGTTTAGAAATGATAGGTTATGAAGTTATGACATTTGGATGTTATGAGATTATGAAAACCTTAGCGCGAATTTTTGGAGTCCTTCAATGGTTGAACTGAAACATACACCTTCGGGGAGTTCGGCATGGAGTTTTTGCATGTTTATGCTGATGTTGCGAATGTGAGTAGGGAAGCGCTCGGGGTCTGGAAGAATGAGTTCCTCGGGAGTCATATTTGTGAACGCTTCGGGAGTTTGCTTTTGAAGAAAGCGGACGTAGGCGAGGGCAGTGTCAAAAGTGTTAAGCGGATTTTCCGAACCAAAGTTATAAATACCTCCAGGAAGGTTGAAGCAGTGGGGGAGAATTTCTACCACTTCACGGATGTCGGTGATGCCACGGTATTCCCGAGTGGCGAAACTGAGAGGTGTTGCGTTGCGTAAGGCATTGGCGATGTTCACTACGAAATTGGGGTGCGTGCGCATGCCTTCCTGCTCGGCGTCATACATCCATGTGGCGCGCAACATTACTGCTGACTCATCTACTTTAGCAATGCGTTGCTCGGCTTCCAGTTTGTGGCGACCGTAAACGTTTTCGGGTTTTACGGCAATCGTTTCTGGGAGTCCGCCTAGTTCTTCGTTTCCGTTGTAAATTTGGTCCGAAGAGAAGAAAATGAATTTTGCACCCACCGCTTTGGCTGCTTGTGCCATGTTTACGGCACCGAGCACGTTAATAGCATAACTTTCATCGGGGTGTTGCTCACAATGCCACGTGTTAGAGATAGCTGCGAGGTGGAGCACAACATCTGGTTTTGCGGCACTCACATACTTTAGCGCTGCTTCGGCATTATCAATAGGGAGTTCGGCATGCGAAGGTGTGAGCAAGGTATATTCGTTTTTCCATCGTGCGACGAAGCGACTACCAACGAAACCTGTAGCGCCAGTGATGAGGATAGATTTCATGATTTTAATAGAGTTTACGTATTTAGAGTAAACAAGCAGGCGAGTAAATAGACTGACGGACTACAGTTAGCAGATAACGCAGTTGGTTGACTGTTGTCTGTTGACTGTAGTCCGTTGTCAATATGATGCTTTATCGAATAACTATTTTTTCACCATTCACAAGGTAGATTCCTTGGTTAAGGTTGAGGCACAACTTGCCAACAATGTTGCGACTGATAACAAGGCGACCGCTGAGGTCATAGATGTTTACCATTTGGGGTAAAGAACTATTGATTGTTACGCC
>CALFGU010000225.1 GCA_937877685.1 uncultured Prevotella sp. | reverse complement strand
CGCGCACCATCAACCAAGTGGTTCTTGCTCTTGCGGAAGTGGAGCGCACAACGCCAGACCCCGCCCCCACGCCCGACACACCCGACACGCCCGACACACCAGATACGCCAGATGACCCCGAACCCCCGGACGGTGATGAAGAACCGTGAAAAAGGTCTACAACATTGACCTATCCACGCAAGGCATCAAGGAACTGCAAGACGGGCTGAAAGAGTACAAGCGATGGCTCAAGGAAAAGTCTGACGAACTGTGCAAACGGCTTGCGGACATGGGAGCGGTCAAAGCATCTCTGTACTTCTCACGCGCCATATATACCGGGCAGGAAGACCACGAAATCATGGTCGAACCGATAGACGGCGGGTACGCAGTAAAGGCAAGCGGCGAAACGGTGCTGTTTGTGGAGTTTGGGACGGGTCTGATAGGGTACGGACACCAGGAAGACCACGGCATGACACCCGGTTCTTATTCGGACACCATCGGCAAAGGCCATTGGAGCGATCCAAACGGTTGGTGGTTGCCCCGCGAGAAGAACAACGGTCACAGTCAACACACCTACGGCAACCCGCCCAATATGCCGATGTACACAACGGTCAAGGAACTTGAGATGGAACTTGAAAGAGTAGTCAAGGAGGTATTTGCCCTGTGATAGACATTGAGAACAAAATCTACTCGCCTATCCGCACGGCACTCGTCAACGCCTATGAGGGCATCTATGTGACGAGCGAACCTACCGCGACATCCGCAAAGTTCCCGGCTGTGTCCATCGTGCAGGAAGACAACTACATAAGCATCAACAAACTGGACAACAGCGGTACGGAGAGATTCGCCACCGTGATGTTCCAAGTTGATGTCTACTCAAACAAAGCAAGCGGGAGAAAGTCGCAATGCAAAGAGATCATGAATGTCGTGGACACCATGCTCTATGAGTTGAACTTCACCCGCCTGTCCCTTACCCCCATTCCTATGGCGAATGAGGGGTACTATCGCCTGTCTGCCCGTTATCGTGCGGAAACGGACGGCACAAATCTATACAGAGTATAAGGAGCGTATAAGCACATGGCAATGAATACTTATATGACCTTCCTCATGAAGTCTGCGGATAACGGCAACACCTACACCGACCTTGTGCATATCAAGGATTATCCCGACTTTCTGAACGAGGTCGCTACCATTGATGTCACCGATCTTCAAAATGCCATGCACACCTACATTCTTGGTTTGCAGGATACTGGCGGCGATATGGTCTTCACCGCGAACTACACCAAGACCGACTACTCCACCGTCAAGGGTCTTGCCGGGACGGAGCAGTACCTCGCCATCTGGTTTGGCGGCTCTATGAGTGGCGGTTCTCTTGTGCCTACTGGCACGGATGGCAAGTGGGCGTTCCAAGGCATGATCAACGTGGGTATCGTTGGCAAGGGCGTGGACGAGGCGCGTGAGATGCAGATTCACGTTACCCCGACCACCGATATGTCCTTCACCTAATCACGAACCACTAAAACTTAATCGACAAGGAGCATGAGATGAGCAAGCAGATCACGTTTGAGTATGAGGATAAGGCGTATACCCTTGAGTACACGCTGAGAACTGCGGGACAGGCCAACGAGGACGGGATGATCCTCGACCAGATCGGCGATAAACCCGCGCTGATGATTCCCAAACTGGTGTACTGGGCTTTCGTCCGTCACCAGAAGTGGATCACCCGGCAGAAGACCGAAGAAATCTACGCATGGATTCGGGACAAACAGGGGTTCATTACCGCGCTTGGCGAGATGTACGCCGAGGCTTGCAATGCCCTTGTCGATGATGAGGAAGACGCGGGAAACGCGAACTGGACTCTGAGTTAAGTAACGACACCTCACAGTCCGTAACGGGGAGAGTAGGCGGCAAGAACGCCGCTCTCCCTTTGTCGTTAATGTCCGTCTTTGAAAAGGCGTGTCCGTACTACCTCGCTTACGGGATGACCTATGAGCAGTTTTGGGACGGGGATGTATCCGCGCACAAGGCTTTCCGGGAGGCGCACAAGCTGATCCTCGCGGAGAAGAACCAGATGGCGTGGTTGCAAGGGATGTATGTGTATGAAGCACTCTTGGACATCACCCCGTACCTCAAAGCGTTCAGCAAGGCAAGGCCGCATCCTTACGCCAAAGAACCATACGACTTGTTCAAGGAACAGCGAGAGGCGAGAGAGGAACGCGAGGCGAGGGAACGCTACGAACGCATAAAAGCGGGTGTAGCGGCCTTTGCCAAGGCACAAAAGGAAAGACGGGCAAAAGAATCCAAAGAATAGGAGGTGGATGCAGATGCCGGATGTGTCCCTTAACGGAATAGAGTTCGTAATCAAGGGAAGTTCTGACGAGGCATCCGACTCTATTGATAAACTCGCCGAAAGACTGAACGAACTGAACGCGTCTATCGCGCAAGCAGAGTCCGTCAGCAAGCTGTCTACCTCAATTAAGAGCGTAGGGAACGCCGCGAAGAAAGCCGCTTCTCCGCTCTCTGGATTCCTTGCCTCCATCAAGCGAATCGCCATGTACCGCGCAATCCGCGCTATCATCAAGAGCGTCACGGAGTCCATCAAAGAGGGAGCAGAGCAATTCTACAACTTCACAAAGAAAGCCGAACCCGCATTTACGAACTACGCAAAGGCGTTGGACGGCGTGAAGACTTCTTCCGCGCTGATGAAAGCACAGCTTGGCGCGGCTTTCGGCTCTCTGTTCACGGCAATCGCCCCCGTCATCAACTCCCTCATTGACCTCGTTACGCGGTTCGCCAACGTGCTGACGATGGTTTTCGCCCGTCTGAGCGGTTCTTCCGGGTGGTACAAGGCCACAACGGGAGCGGCAGAGGCAATCACAGGAGTAGGCGGTGCGGCGAAAGAGGCAATGAAATACCTCGCCCCGTTTGATGAACTCAACCGTCTTCCGAGCAACAACGGTGGCGGCGGTGGCGGTTCGTCCTCCGGGAGCGGCGCACAGTACGAATGGGTGGACTTTGAACAGTTCGATATCGGGGACGGTATTGCGAGTATCTTTGACTGGATTAAGGACGCGTTCAACAATATGTCGGCGTGGATTGAGAGTGTTGACTGGAAAAATGTTGTCCAGAATATTGTTGCGAAACTTGTAGAGTGGTTTAAAAAAGTCGATTGGAACGGCTTGGCACAATCAATTTCTGAATTTGTTGGAGCGGCGTTTGGTGCGGCGGTTGGGCTTTTGCAGAGTTTTGTTGTCGAGTTTGTCACCCTTGTCGGCGGTCTTATTTACAAGATGTTCGTCAACGATGACGGGACAGCAAAGACTGGCGAAGAAATAGTTAAAGGCATCTTCAAAGGGATCACAAACATTATTTCTACCGTTGGCACTTGGTTAATCGACAATGTTTTGAAACCGTTTGTTGACGGATTCAAAAAAGCCTTTGGTATCGCCTCTCCCGCCAAGGAGATGGAAGAACCGGGTCAGATGGTCGGCGAGGGAATCCTCGCGGGTATCAAGAAACCGTTTGAAGCGATTGGCACTTGGCTCAATGATAACATCGTTCAGCCCGTTAAGGACTGGTTGAAGAACGCCGGGGGCATTGGTGACATTTCGGTCAAACTTACCCTTAAAGCGATTTTCCAGAATTTCACCACGGCGGGTCTGAGTTCTCTGCTTAAAAACACATGGAACGCCTTTAAGTCGAGAGCGGCGAACCTTACTACATCTCTCAAAGGCACGGCAACAAGCACATACAATTATCTGCTGACCCGGTGGAACGCGATCAAAACAAAGACGGCGAACCTCTATTCCTATCTCAAACAGGGGTTTGCCACATCTACGCTCAATACTCTGCGGTCTTCTTGGGACGCTCTGAAAACCAAGTCCGTATCGCTGACCGCATCGTTGATTGCTTCTGCCGTATCGTCCTTTATCTCCAAGTGGAACGCGCTGAAAAGCAAAACACTCAGCCTTACTGTTTCGTTGTCAAACACCGTAAAGTCCGCATGGAACACGGCGGCAAACGCTTGGAACAATTCTTGGCTTTCCGGGACTTTGGGCAGACTGCCTACCCTTGCCCGTGGCGGTATCGTAGATCAGACAACCTTTATCGGCAACGCCATCGTTGGCGAGGCCGGGAAAGAAGCAATCGTGCCGTTGGAGCGCAACACCGAATGGGTCGGCATGGTTGCGAGCGGGCTGATGGAAAAACTGTCCAACACCGGGAGCGGGTTCGACTACTCCGCGATGGGTGACGCGATGTACCGGGCAATGTCCCGCGCACTTGCTGAGAACCAAGACGATAGGGATATCATTCTGGACGGCGCGGTGGTTTACAACAGCGTGGTTCAGCGCAACAAGAACGAATCGTTCCGCATCGGCCGGAATCCGCTACTCGCATAAGGGGGTGCAGATATGACGATTAACAGACTCGACACACAGGGATACTGGATGGTGGGGAGTTCGCATATCTACATCCCCTCTACCCCTTGCAAGGTAGAACACAGCAATGTGGTCGGTAGCGGGAGCGGACGGGACGAGAGCGGCGTGATGCACATCGACTGGTTGCGCCGGGATGTACGCAAGGTCTACTTGAAGTACAACGCCATCACGCAGACGGAACTGAACACCATGATGACGCTGATGCAAGGCAAGGAGTTTACCTTCAAGTTCCTTGACCAAGGCTCTGTGCAGACCATCAACGCCTATGTGGGCGAGAGTTCTTATGAGTTTTATTCCTACTCGTCCGCATTCGGTGAGGCTGTGTATGTGGATTTTGAAATCCATGTGATTGAGAAGTGAGGTAGCAGGATATGCCGTTTTTGGTTGCAAACCCAGACTGGACGGAGTTCGCCAAAGTAATAGAGGGGACATTTCACTACCGCGCATCTGCCGGGGTAGGCGGTTCGCGTAGACGCGAGGGCGTTTTCGCTTCATACATTGAGTTCGACTGCTTTGCCAGTAGCGGTTTAACGGTAAATATCGGAAAGGAACTGTATTTTTTCCATATAGTTTATGTGGATAAAGACTTTGCCGATATATACCCAAGTTCTACAAGCGATCTGTACGGGCCATTTTATGTAGTAAAGAAACGGCAGTATAAAGACAAAATCCATATTGTCGCGTATGACCCGTCGTATGTTCTCGATGTTGATTATTCAGACCACTTAAAATCCATCGAAAACCAGTTCCCAATGACAATTCGGAATTTCTACTACGATGTGACATCTTTTGCCGGGTTTTCTGCTCGTCAAGCGGCAGATACAGAACCGCCCGATGCGAATGGAACGATATCGTATTTTTATTCTCCCGGAATTACCGTGCGATCTGTCCTGTTTTGGATTTTCCAAGTGTATGGGCTTGCTGTTCTTGTTGAGGAAGATTATGACCGCTATGACTATGGCGATCCGGGAAAATTCAAACTTAGCTTTGTCGATTTCGACAACGGTGTAATACATCCGTCCGGGAACTGGTATAACGCTGACGATTATGTGATATCCCCGGACAATACTACGCATTACAAAGAAGACGGCGTTACTCCTGCCGTAAATGTTCTATACAAAGAGAACGGCCTTGCAATAAGCGAGATTTCTCCTTTGTATGACGGCGTGGAAATTTTGCGGTCTGACGGCGGTATGTGGGGATATGCGTATGCCTCTCAAAACCCGACCAACATTTACTATATTCGGGATAACCCAATCGTTGACCGCTACACGGTGAACAACCCAAACAATGTTGCGTCTTGGTTGCTTAATTCAATACGGTTCTTTAATAGTTCAAATACCTATCTGGCGGCAAAGATCGAACTGTTTTCGTTCATGTTCCCCTACTGGATAGGGATGCCCGCGAGAGTATACGCCCCGGACGGCAACTACTACACGCTCCCCATCATGTCTATCGACTTGTCTGGCGAGGCCGCTGTTATCGAATCGTACACAACGAGCGATGTTGCGGACTATATGCCAGAGGTCAAAGAAACAGCGGGTGGCATGACATCGGCGCAGATAATCGACCTTATTTACCCTGTCGGTGCTATCTACTTTTCAACGAGCGCAACCGACCCCGGATTGCTGTTTGCGGGTACAACTTGGACACCCATCGAAGATGTGTTCCTGTTGACGGCGGGGCAAACTTACACGGCGGGTGATACCGGGGGAGAAGCAGAGCATCAGCTTAGTTCAAACGAGATGCCGATACACAGGCATAACTTTGAATATAGCACAAACAACGGTTCTACCTACACGGCACAAGGGTCAATGGGGCGCGACGGATCGTCCTCTTCAACAGCATATATTGGCGTGAGCAACTCCATCGGTAGCTATTCGTCATGGAGGGCAAGAATTGAAGCCTCTGGCGGTGGTTTAGCCCACAACAATATGCCGCCTTACCTTGTCGTATACGCATGGGAGAGAACAGCATGAGGATTTTAGACGATTGCAATAATGAAATCCTCGACCCGGATTATACCAAAGGGTACACAACCCCGGAAACCATCGTCATCTACCATCATCCTGCGGTGTACCCGATCCGGGGCGTAGGGCATTGGCAGACCATCGAAACGCACGAAAACGGCGGGAAGTTGGTGCGGTGGGTAAACGATATACCGCCAGAACCGACCAAACCCGCTTGGGACGAAACCGAGGACATCCTGCGGTGGCATTGGTATCCAGAACCCGAACCCGAACCAGAAGAAGAGGGGGAAATGTAATTGCCCATTGTTTATACCATCTATGAAATTCAGACGGACGCAGACGGGAATGTGGCGCATCTGCCGCCCGTTGACAAAAAGTCTGAAAGCGAAGCGTGGGCGGCGTACTATCTCACGCTATCATACGCGGTCAACTCCACGGTTTTCCTGCACACAGTCATGCTCTGCACCAATGACGGCAGGAAGATTGACGAGCAACACTACTACCATCCTGTTAAGGAGGAAACCAATGAATAAAATTGACTGGGTACGCAAGCTGTCGAGCCGAAAGTTCTGGGTTTGCCTTACGGGTCTGGTGACAGGGCTTATTATCTACTTCGGCGGCACACAGGAAAACGCTACCGCCATTGAGGGCATCATCATGTCCATCGCGTCCATTGTAACGTACATCTTTGCAGAGGCGGCAACGGACGCATATCACGGACAGCACGAAGCAGACAACGATGATGAATCTGATTGACATTGCGAGTTGGCAAAAGGGAATAGACCTTGACGCTCTCTTCAAGCAAAATCCTCTTGACGGCGTGGTAGTAAAGGCAACGCAGGGGACATCATACGTCAATCCCGACTATGCCGCGTGGACGAAATGGCTCTCTGACCACGACAAGCCGTTTGGCGTGTATCATTATCTTGATTTATACGGAGCAGAGGCAGAGGCAAGGCACTTCGTAGAAACGGTGAGGCCGTACATCGGAAAAGCCACGCTGACCGCCGATTATGAGGGGAACACGATTCGTAAGGGAACGGTTTATCTCAAGGCTTTTCTTGATGAAGTGTACCGACTCACGGGGTTCAAGCCATTCGTTTATGTATCGCAAAGCTACATCGCTACGGGCGGTTTCGGCGAAATTGCCAACGCGGGGTATCCTTTATGGTTGGCGCAGTACGCGAGTTCCACCGAGATTGTCAACGGCTTTAAAGACCACCCTTGGCAGAAGGGTTCTGTTGCCCCATTTCCAAGGTATTTGATGCACCAGTATACAAGCTGTGGTCGGCTCAACGGATGGAAACACAATCTGGATTTCGACTTGTTTGACGGCTCTTACGCGGCGTGGATGGAGTTGGCAAGGGGAGAATCTGCACCCACTCCCGCCCCTGCGCCCACGCCCACGCCTACTGTACTGAAACCCGCCGACCCGTCTGTTGTTCTGGATGTCTTGAAGAACAAGTACGGCGTGGGGCAAAATCGCATAGACGCTTTGCGACAGGCCGGGTACGACCCCGCCTCCGTCCAGAGCGCGGTCAATCGCATCTATGGCGTTGCTCATAAAGTAAAACAGGATATAGGCAAGGACATGGAGTATATCAACTCTATCCTGTGGATTGTGAGGTCTTGATGTGCTTTCAGAATACAAACCGATTGTCTTTAATACCCCGCCGGAGTTTGACGAGATAGAGTTGTATTTTGCCCTCGATGTGCATTACGGATCGGCGCAACACGACCGCAAAAAGTGGGATAGATTCAAAGCGTTGGTGATGAGCAAGCCAAACCGATATATTATATGGGTTGGTGACTACTGCGAGAACGCAATAGCGGGGAGCAAAAGCGATATATACACGCAAACCGCTCCCCCGGCGGCGCAAAAAGAATGGCTTACGGAGCAGTTTATTGAACTGGCAGATAGGTCTATCGCCATTGTCCCCGGAAACCATGAGGGCAACAGGATAACACGCATCTGCGGGTTATACCCCGTTTATGATTGCGCCAAAGATGCCGGATTGCAGGATCTCTATAGGCAGACCTTTGCTGTTGTTGATATTGGCGTTGGCAACGGCGGTCACGGGAACGGCAAACAAACGCGCTATGCGGGTTATATCGTCCACAAGCTGAAAGACCTCAAGGGTTATAATGGGGCAATCTATGTTGACGGTATAGACTTTGCCGCGTTTGGGCATGACCACGCGCCCAAATCAGTGCCGCGAGGGAAGTTGGTATATGACGCGAGAAACAAACGCGTTGTGCAAAAAGACATAGAGGTCATTGACGGCGGGTCATTCCTCACCTACGGAGGATATGCGGTAGATAACGCCTATACTCCAAACAGCACTAAACTATTCAGTCTTGTTCTTAGCGGCGGTTATAGCAAATATACCAGTAGCCGTAGCTACTCTGTCTGATGGGTGGTGACGATGTAGTGAGCGAGGCATGGATTGGATTGATAGGGTCGGTTCTGGTGGGTTTGCTGACACTCTGCGGAGTGATCTATCAGAGCAGGAAAAACAACGATGTTCTTCTGACGAAACTGGAAAAGCAAAGCGAGTTGTCAGACGCAAAGCTTGAAGCGAAACTGGACAGATACCAAGCTGTCACGGATGAAAAGATTGCGGAGTTGACCCGCGAGGTTCGCAAGCACAACAACTTTGCAGAGAAAATCCCGGTCATGGAGGCCGAGGAAAAGCGGCTGAACGAGCGTTTGAAAGTGTTGGAAAACAAGGCATCATAATTTAGCGAAATAAATTGCGCGAAAGCACCCCGTTTGCGCACTAAAAACGCACTAAAAATGTGTACCAGAATGTACCAAAATGCACCATTTTCTACCATCGGTATCTGTGTAGAAGTGGTGCATTTTTGGCTCATAAAAAGTGAAAAAGCCTTGATTTCTCAAGGCTTTTTTGCATCTGGTGGGGGCGGGTGGATTCGAACCACCGTAGGCATTGCCAGCAGATTTACAGACGGATAAAAGCGTAGGAAATTCAAGGCTTTGCGGATTCCTGCACTAAATTACGCAAATAGGAGTCCATCTTCGACACGCTCTGCTTTTCGTGCTTTTCCCGTAATTCGGTGTAAATTTCCATAGTGGTAGTGACCTTGGCGTGACCGAGGATTTTCTTGGCGGTATAGACATCAACCCCCGCCTCAAACAGCAAGGTTGCCGTGCCGTGGCGTAGCTGATGGGCGGTAATTTGGTCAAGACCGACCAATTTGACATAGTTAGACCACGCTGTGTCATAATTGGATTGCGTCATGTATGTATTCCCCGGAGAACCATTATATGACCGATCGGGGAATAAGATGTCACCCTTTAATCCCGCCATGTATTCAGACAGGGGCGTGGCGAGAATGGACACAATCGGCACGGTTCTTTTACCCGCTTCGCTTTTTGGTTCTTTAACCTTTGGCGCAGTACCGTCCGCAAAAGTGAGTGACTTGCTGACGGAAATTTCACCGTCACGGATATCACTTTTGAGCAACGCAAGTGCTTCACCTTTGCGTAGACCAGTACACAGGCACAGCATCGCAAACATACCGAATGGTTTAGCGTAGTTCGCAATGATTTTCTGTATCTGTTCGTCCGTTGGCGCAGACCGCTTTGATGACGGCAGACCCTTTGGCAACTTGATTCCAACCGCAGGATTCCACGGGATCAGACCTTGCGCCATCGCGTGATTCAAGATGTTGTTAAAGATTGTGCGCCTTGTGTTGACGATAGTGCGCGAGTAACCTTGCGCCTTGGCTCGTTGTAGGTCTTGGACGATGTGTAACCCTTGGATGTCGGATATGGGATATTCCCCATATTTGTCCACTATATCTTCAAAATGCGGCTTGTAATTCTTCCATGTGCGGGGATTGCAGGATTCCATATACTCCCCTTGCCACGCTTCGGCGGCATCTCTGAGTGTCACCGGGCGTGGTTTTTTTGCGTCCTCCAACTTATGAAAGAGAACTTCCGGGTCTTTTGCCGATAGGGAACGCCAAGCCCCATTTCCGTCACGATAGTTCCCTATATACCGTCCGTCTGACCTCTGCTTGAACAGCTTGGCATAGTCAGCTTTTTTCATAGCCCTCTGCGTCACGCACATCGTCCTTTGAGAAATCATTGTTGGCGATGTGTTTCTTTTCATGCTCATACGCCTTACAACGCCGCTCATAGCTGTCTTTAGCGTTGAGGTATACAGAGCAGTACCCGTCCGCATCTTCGCTCACACAGCCGTGTACGCCGTCTGGGAGCGTTACGATCCTCACGCAGTAATCAGCGTTCTCAAGAATCAATATTGCTTTCCTCCTTAAACCGTTCAAGTAATGCCACAACTTCATACACCTTGCTTGGCGGGACATCCTTTGCCGCATCTAAAAGGACACGCAAATCCGCACGTTCAAACGCATCTTGACGGGCGGCTATGGAGTCCTCCTTGCCTATCAGATAGTCCACCGTTACCCCAAAGTAATCCGCAAGTTCCTTTAGGACTTCCGCGCTTGGCGTGGCGTTGGTACTTTTCCACTTTGCGGCGAGGTTTTTGCTCCTGCCGATGGCGATGCATACCCCGCTTGGCGTTTGTCCGTTTTTCCTGCACAGTTCCTCAAACCTTTCAAGAAACACGATAATCCCCTCCGTAACATTTTGTTATATATTGTTACACAATTTAACTTGCAATCTTACATAAGTGGGATTATTATGTAGACAATCCCACTTCGGTGATTTGCAAGGCTTGGTCGGCGTTGTTGTGTAACCGTATATGGGAAAAGATTATCACAAGAGTACACCCGTGTCAACCGTGTTTTTACTGTAAACAATCGGGTGTACAGAAAAACGGACTATGAAAGGAAGGTCTGAAAGAAATGGCAAATCTGATGGTAGGAATCGCAACGGTACTGATGGCGATGTGCGCCACGGTAAAACTCATTTAAGAAAGGAACTGAAAGGAAATGAAAAAACTCCACATCACGATGAATGGCACTACCCCTCTGATTATGCACTCTCCGAAGTGCGTCAACCCGCTTCACCCTATCGCGAAGCAGATGAAGGCTTTGACGAGCAAGAAGAAAAAGTCCGAGGCAGACTTGGAGATGATCTCCGATCTTGAGTGGGAGGCCGGGGTGTATTGGGATGACAACATCGGCTTGGTTATTCCCAACGAGTGCCTTGCCGCTACATTTTTGGAGGGCGCAAAGATGAACAAGAACGGTTCTGCGTTCCAGAAGTATGTGCAAGTTATCGACAGCCTTGCGCCGCTCGACATCGGTGAAGTTCAGAACTATCAGAAGATGAAGGTTGACCCTCGTTTCCGGGATGTCCGTAGCGTGTGCGTTATGAGGGCGCGGGTGATCCGAACTCGCCCCCGCTTCAATACTTGGCGTTGCGAGTTCGACATCATGTATGACGAGAACAAAATCGACACGGATGTAATCGCCCTCGCCATTGAGAACGCCGGGAACTATGTCGGCCTGTGCGAGATGCGAAAACTTGGCTACGGGCGGTTTGCCACAAGCATTGACGAAATCGAATAAGGATTATGCGTCATGGGATGGAAAGGCAAGGCTATATAAGCCGAGTTGAGGTAAGGCGCGGAATCAAGATTTAGTGTAGCGCAAGACATGGTGAATCGTGGCGCGGCTTGCTTCGGTAGTGTGTGGTCTGGATTATATGCCAAGGTTGCGCGGGTCAAGACATGACAGAGTTGGACGGGGCGCGGTACGGATTATGAGCATTGGTTAGTCGCGCATAGGCAAGAATTGGTATGGTCTGATGCGGTCGGGGTTATGCGATGCGGTGGAGTTTGTCCCGGTCGGGCAAGGTTGAGTTCGTTAGGGCATGGCGAGGTATGGATTACAAGGTCAAAAAAAGAAAGGAAGGATTCTATGGACTGGCAAAAAGCAATAGAAAGCGCGTGTAGTGTGTTCGCTGACAGGACGTTTGGCGAAACGGTCACGCACGAAGAACTGGCGGGAGCGGCGATGGTAAAAGTCGGAGAACGCGACTACCGCTATCTGATGGCCTCCGTTGCGAAGCGGATGCTTGAAACGGGGCGCATGATTGAGAGTGTCCGTGGCGTGGGGTATCGGCTCGTTGAACCCGACAAGTATTCCACAAAATCCGTTGACTGCGTTCTGTCTGCGGGGCGCAGGATGGATAAGGGCGTGAAGATTCTTGACAACGCCCCGGTGAAAGAGATGTCGCAGACGGGGGTACAGAGGTACAACAACGTGCGCGACCGCATGACGATCCTGCAAGCCCATGTGAGCGGGGCAAAGGTCGAAATCAATATGTTGGACGGCAAGCGTAAGCACCCATTGGCGGTGGACGGTCATGCGTGAGCATCCAAACTACCGCCAGACACTTGAATGGCTGACGGAACGGACGGGCAAAGGTTGGTTGTCAACCACGGAGATTGCCGAACTGCTTGGCGTGGATAGGCACACGGTCAGCAGGAAGTACGGAATCCACGGCGGGTGCGCGTTGCCGATTCTGGCAAGAAAGCTATGTGAGGAAAGCCGATGAAGCAAGAAGCATGGGCAAGTCTGTGCATAACGAACACAGACAACTCCACATATTACAGAATCAGATTCAACCGACTGGCAGGAAAGCTGTTGGACGGCACACGGTATGTAGTGCTGTCCAAGACTGTGGACGGGAACTACCTTGTCATCTCCCCAATAGATCACGCAGAGAACGGTTCGTTGACTGTCACACGCGATCCATACGGATTCTGTTGGTTACACATCACATCGCTTGTCACCGGGGGGAATCTCCCCAAAAGGTTGTTCCGCAAGCGGTACAAGGTGAAGCGGGACAAGGCCGGGAGAATTTATGTGTGCTTAAAGGAGGTTGTTAAAGGCGATGACTGAACAAGACCGAGAGTTGCAGAAACTCCGAGCAGAGAACAAGCGGTTGACGGAGGAACTGCAACAGACGAAGCGGCAGATTGATGCCTATGTCCGGGAGTTCCGTCTGTGTCGATTCTGCACCGAGGTACACAGCGATTGCTCCCCGACCGACAGCAGTTCGTGCTATCCCAGATGGAGGGGGCTGTGACAATGGGGTGGGGTGTGCATGATTACCCTACCCCGCCCGAAAAGCCCCAGCCGATATGCCCCGTGTGCTACCAGGAGTGCTACACGGTGTACATGGTCAACGGTGAGGTTGTCGGGTGTGACAACTGCGTTCTGGAAGTGAATGCCTACGAATGGCTTGAAGAAAGGAATGAAGATGAGTAACAAGACAAAGATTCTGATTGCGTATGTGGCGGGACAGGCCACACAGCTTGTTGTTCACGGCATGGCGTTGAGTTTCAATATGTGGAACAACAGGCAGATTCCGTTCTGCATGGCGGCGGGGTTTGTGGTCTTTTTTGCAATTCTGTCCGGGGTGCTGATCGCCACGGAGAAGACCGAACCCGCACATGAGAAGACCTATAAGGATTGGGCGAAAGTTCCCACAGACGATGACATTGACGAGGTGGTGAATCCCTTTAGTGCGGTCAAAAAATGAAACCGAGGTCTTTAAGACCGCGATAGACACATACGGCGAAGCGCATCAGCTTATGATGCTCTTTGAAGAAATGAGCGAGTTGCAGAAAGAGGTCTGCAAGGCGATTCGCTTCAAGCCCGGAAAGTACCGGGATCACATCGCGGAAGAAATCGCGGATGTGGAAATCATGTTGGAGCAAGTCAAGATGATTTTCAACTGCGATGACATGGTGGAAATGTGGCGGCTCGACAAGGTGTGCCGCTTGAAAGAAAGGTTGGGAATGTCGATTGATGAATGACGAGGAGTTCTCCCCGGTTTTCGTCCCGCCTACGAACTATGTGTTCAGCAACAGCGTGGTTTGTCCTTACAACGCCGCCGTAGAGTGCGGAAAGGAAAGGAACTGCGCCAAGTGCGGGTGGAATCCTGCGGTGGAACAGAAACGGAAGAGCCGGGTAAAGCAGAGGGGGACGGTATGGCGCGAAGAGTAAACCCCCGGCGTGTGCCTGTCAGCGTTGCCGATGTGAACAAGGCGTACCAAGAAGGGTGCGTCCTTACATTCGACTTGATGTTGTTCACTCTGACCACGGACATGGATGTGTCCCCGGAGTGGATGGACAAGTTTCACGAAAGATATATGTCGCACTTGGCGGCATACAAGACCGGGTATATCACGCAGGACGATCTGCGGAAAGCAACATTGGAAGAAAGCGGGTGGGAATTTGTTCTGGAATGATACTGCTGTCCTTTTGGTCGGTTTCATCCTTGTCTTCTGCCTGTGGATGGTGGGAGGTAGGCCGTGATGGACGAACTGGTAAAAGACCTGCGGTACTGCGCTTCCGCCGAGGAAACGTGTGGTGGGTGTAAGCACTCGAATGAAGTGGCCTGTGAGGTCAGACTGTTAGAGCGAGCCGCAGATGCAATAGAGGAACTGCAACAGACAGCCAAGCATTACAAGGGCTGTTCCGATGATTGGTACAAAGAAGCGTGTGACTACAAAGCAATGTTGCCCTGTTGGATACCCGTGACGGAGCGGTTGCCGGAGCCGGGTGCGCCTTGCCTCTGTTGGTGCAAGGGTGGGACATACGGGCAAATCAGATGGTACGGATTGTATTATCTGACGAGCCATAGAACCTGGGCGTTTTATGACAATGACTTCATCGACAATAGAGAGGTCACGCACTGGATGTATCGCCCGGAGCCGCCGAAGGAGGAAACAGAATGAGCGTATACATCAAGGGCATGGAGATGCCGACAAGCTGTCACGAGTGCGTGGCGGGATATGGCGGCTGTTGCTATGTTGCCCCGGCAGACGCAGACGGAATTTGTCCAGACCACGGCAGAGCGGACTTTTGCCCTCTCGTCCCCGTCCCCGACCACGGGGATTTGATAGACAGACACGACATCAAAAATAAAGAGATTACCATTGACTATGATGGGTGGGATGACACTTTTGAGGATGGGCTTTTGTTCGTTGCTGACTTGATTGACAATGCTCCTACCATCATCCCGGCCAGTAAGGAGGGAGAGGGATGAAACCGATTCAGCGTACCGCTTTGATTGAGTTTGAGCTTGCGGCTATGGACTTCGCGGAGGCTTGTGAAGTCAAGACCAAAGATGACCTTGAATGGTTTTCTGCGACACTCCACGAGCATCTTGAAACGGCTATGCAAGACTACGCTATGGACGAGGGGATAGATGATTATGAACCGCAGTTTTGAAAAACCGCAGACCCACGCTGACCGCCTCCGGGCGATGACGGACGAGGAACTGGCAACCTTCCTGTTCGACAACGTAAGCTGTTCTGACTGTACGATGCACGGTGGCGGTTGTTCGATTGACTGCGAGAAGTGGATGCTTTCGTGGCTCAAAAGCCCGGTGGAGGTAGACAATGGCTGAATACATTGACAAGCAGACGGTCATTGATACGCTTGACGGATTGTGCGACATAGTGTGCCAATATTCCAAGAAGCAACGAGCATTCATGTGCGGTGCGTGTAATTTGGGGAGTGCGTTCGATGTATTGCAAGAACTTCCCGCCGCCGATGTTGTCCCGGTTGTGCGGTGCAAGAATTGCAAGCACGGCACACGGCTCGTTTGTGACCTTGCAGGAAACGAGGGCATTGAGTGCCGTCACGGGAATATCGCTCATAGGCTTGATTGGTTTTGCGCTGATGGGGCAAAGATGGATGGTGAAGTATAACGGAATTTAAGAACAAAGAACTGGCAGAGTTTCTGGAAGATGCGGTGCAAGGGCTTTTCGCTCTCGACCCCAACGCGATTGCCATTGTTGCAATCAACGATGACCGGGGCATTGCCGGGACGCAGTATTACAACTGCGGCGTGGAGGACAAGGGGCGAATGATTCACCACATCAATGAGGACATCATCATGGATGTAATCTTGAACAACGCCGACACGATACGCAGTTGGATCACGGGCGAAGATGAAGAAACGGAGGACGGAGAACTGCTGTGAACGAACCGAAAAAGAGCATGACCTATGCCGAACGGTTGGCACAGTACGAAAAAGAGAAAATGAACATCAGCAAAGCAACTGACAGCAAAACCTACGAAGAAAAAATCAAGGCGTTAGCCAAGAAATGGAAAATCTGAAAGGAGCAAAGCGTATGCCTATTGTGAGTCCGGGGAAGATGGACTTCTCCAAGAAAAACATCATCATGATTCTGTCGGGACTTCCCGGCACGGGCAAGACCACTCTCGCTCTGTCTGCCCCCGATGTCCTGCTTATCGACACGGATGAGGGTCTGGCGCGAGTCAACCCCGCCCACCGCAAGGACGCTTCGGTGTGCAAGACCTATGAGGAAATCCTTGCCGACATCAAGACGGCGAGAGGGCAGTACAAAACCATCGTCATCGACACTTGCGGTGCGCTGATTGAGTACATGAAGGATTGGGCGATGCGTACCGATCCGAAGTCTTCCAAGGCCAACGGCGGGTTCTCGCTCCAAGGGTACGGTGTCATCAAGTCCGAGTTCGTGCGCCTGTCTGCGGAACTCCGCAAGGACTTCAATGTCATCTACCTCTTCCATGAGAGCATGACGAAGAACGGTGACGAGGGCGTGTTCTACGAACTGGTGGTCGAGGGTTCGACCCGCACGTTGGTCTATCAACCCGCCGACCTCGCGGGACATCTCTTCATCGACCACGGCAAGCGGTATGTGGGCTTTACTCCCACCGAGCAGTATTCCGCAAAAGCCGCCTACGGCATCAAGGGCATCATTGAGATTCCCGAACTCAAGGACGGCGATCCCAACGACTTCCTCACCAAGCTGTTTGCCAAGGTGCGCTCCAACCTTGCGTCCGAGGCCGAACAGCTTAACCCGCAGAGGGATGCCTATGGTATTGCGGTGCGTGAGGCCAAACTGATTGTGGCGGCTGTCAATGCCCCGGAAGATGTGGCGGGAGCGGCACAGGCCATCAAGGAACTGAACCACGCGCTCACCTCTGAGAAAGAGGCCAAGGATATGCTCAAGAAGCGTGTCGCGGAACTGGGCATTGTGTGGGATAAGTCCGCGAAGGTCTACAAGTATGCCGAAGCTAATTGACCTTACCGGGCAGAGGTTTGGGAGATGGGTGGTACTAAAAAAAGCACCACCCAGACCCTCCGGGAATGCCTATTGGGTTTGCAAGTGCGACTGCGGCACAGTAAAAGAGGTAAGCGGTCAATCTTTAAGAAATAGAGATTCAACAAGTTGCGGTTGTTACCAGAAAGAACGGTTCTCCGAAATGTGGAGAAGGCACGGGAAAAGCAAGACAAGATTGTATAATGTTTGGTCTTCTATGCGTGAACGATGTTATTGCCCATCATGTGATGCATACCAGTATTATGGTGCTGACGGGATTACTGTGTGCGATGAATGGCAAGACTACTCTGCGTTTGAGAGATGGGCGTTATCGCACGGATACGATCCAACCGCAAAATCTCACCAATGCACAATAGACAGAATTGACAACACAAAAGGGTATTCCCCGGATAACTGCCGTTGGGTTGATTCAATTACGCAATCAAACAACCAAAGGAAAAACATAATTCTTGTGTTCAACGGTGAGTCAAAAAGTGTTGCAGAGTGGAGCAGACAGCTTGGTTGGAATTACGGAGTTATCTATAACAGGATAGTCCGTTATGGGTGGGATGTAAAAAGAACTCTCACAGAACCGCCAAGAGATTGGAGTCCGATAAAATGCAAAAAGTCCGTATAACGAAGACATTATTGGATTCGTGGATTTTCAGTTTTAAGCGTGAGGATGGATGGGAGGACTTCCTGTCCACCCTCAACCGCGAGAGGAAACCGCCGACCAAGGCCATGTTGGACGGGCAACGGTTTGAAAACGTGCTGAACAATGTCTGCAACGGAGAGCGCATACCGACAGACCACGAATGGTACAAACCGATCATGGAAATGTACTACGAAGTCTGCGGCGCGGCACAGCAAGTGACGCTGTTCCAAGAGTGCGTGGTGGATGGTCAACCGTTCCTGCTCCACGGGGTTCTGGATTACCTTCAACGCGGCAGGATTCATGACTGCAAGTTCACCAAGAACTACCATCTGAACAAGTATTACTGGGATGGAACGGCGCAGACAAGTATGTACTTTGCCCTTGTCCCGGAGGCGTATGACTTCACCTACATCATCAGCGATGGAACGTGGGTCTACCGGGAGCGGTATCCGAGAGAGATCGTGCCGCCCATTGAGAACTACATTAAAAACTTTACTAAATTCTTAAAACAGCATGGGCTGTGGGAAGTCTATGTTGAGAAATGGAGAGTACAAGAATGAGCAACTGGTCAGATTTTCAGAGAGAAGAAACCGAGCGCGAGAGCGCGGTAACTGGCAAGCACCGTGTGGTCATCACGGAGGTCACGGAGGGGGTCACCGGGCAGATGTCCAAGAACCCCGGAACGCCCGTCATCATCGTTAAGGTTCGCCCGTCCGGGCGGCGGTTCTCCGTCACCTACCGCATGGTCAAGAACGAGTATTTCAACCGCAACGCCACGCAGTTCTTCGATGCGTTCCCGGAGATTCCCTTCGGTGACTTCAACTTCCTGTCGTGGGTCGGCGCAGAGGGCGCGGCGATGTTCAAGCAGGATGACCGGGGTTACACCCAAGTGTCCTACTTCCTGTCCCCGGAACGTGCCGCAGACCTTCCCCCGTTTGAGGGGGACAAGCCCGAACGCCAGACCGTGACGAGTCTTGAGGATGATACGGAGGATGACTCCGATCTGCCGTTCTGATGATTAAGCATTGGACAGAGGGCGAACTGAAATCAGAACTGTCCAAGCTGACCATCATCTGCGACACGCGAGAGCAGGATCACCATTGTGAGGAATACTTTAAGTCGAAAAAGATACCCACGGTGACCCGGAAACTGGACACGGGTGACTACTCCGCGCAGTTGGGTGACATGACCTTGGAGCGGTCGGTGGCGATTGAGAGAAAGCACAACCTTGACGAACTCTGCGGGAATATGACGGCAGACCGTGATAGGTTTGAACGTGAGTTCCTACGGGCAAAAGCCCACGGGTTGCACATCTTCCTCATCGTGGAGAACGCCACATGGACGGATGTGTTCTTGGGCAACTACCGCTCCAAGCTGTCGGCAAAGTCCCTAACCGGGTCTATCCTGTCGTGGTTGGCACGGTTCGATGTGACGCTGATTTTCTGCAAGCCCGAAGAAACGCCGAAACTCATATACGGGATACTTTACTACTATGCCAGAGAGGAACTGTTATATGGAAAATGAGATTGGATTCCTTGAGAAACGCATGAAAGAAGACAGGAAGACTGTCGAGGAATTGCGCCGCAAGGAAGAAAACGACAAAGCCGCACAGCAGATGCACGACCTTTACCAGTCCCTTGTGGACAAAGGATTTAGCCCGGAACAGGCGTTCAGTTTGTTCATGGAGAGGGTAAAGACCGTCTGGGGCAACTGAGTGGGGATGGGCGATGTCAAGCCCCCGTTCCGACCCAACCACGGCAGGATTCGTGACGATGTGATAGGGCGGGAGTTCGCGGCGGTGTCCGTGCGCTCCTGCCCACATCCGAAGGTCATCCAGAAGTTTGGGTTGGGCGGTGTGGCAAATGTGTCGGTATACACTTGCAAAAAGTGTCGGTTTCACACAGAGTTTCCACTACACGCAGGAATAGGGTGCGCTTATGGACTGGAAGACGGGGTTCACCCCGGAGCGTAAAGCAGACTGGGCAGACATAGCCGCCGAGATCAGAGAGGCGGTGACGATGGAAGATGTGCTTCACGCCTACGCCCCCTCTGTCAGCACCCGCAACCGCCGATGTCCATGCCCCATCCACAACGGAAAGGACTACAACTTTTCCTACACCAGAACAGGGTACAAGTGCTTTGTGTGCGGAGCGTCCGGGGATGTCATAGGGTTCGTGCAGACCATGTGCGGACTCTCCCGGACGGACGCAATGAAGCGTATCAACGCCGATTTCCGTCTTAATCTCCCCATTAGTTGCACCATAAATGCAATTCAAAGTGCAGATTTGGCACTTAAAAGGGCAGAGCGGGAGAAAAAAGAAAAAGCCCACGCAGAGTGGGAGGAAACCTACCACTCGTTGTGGGCTGAATGGATCGAGTGTGACAAGGCGAAGAGGACGGCAGACCCGGAGTCGGAGGAATACGCCAACGCCGTGAAGCACATCGACTACATAGCATACCTCATAGACAACTTACCGAGCGAACCGAGGTGAGCAACACTATTAACCAAAATCATTTTCTATCCGTGACGGACACGAAGAGCATCCTCGCCCCGGACAAGGACGGAAAACCTCTGCCAACGATAGAAAACTTTGCCGCCATCATGCAGAATGATGCAACCTACTCTGCGGTGCGCTACAACGAACTTACCGGGAGCGCAGAGATACACAACACGGCGAAGGGTGAAGTGAGGATCACAAAGTGGACGGACGCTGACGAGGCCAGAAGCATGATGTACATTGAGTCAAAGTACGGGATGTACTCCAAGGACAAGCACTCTGCGGCGTTACGGATACTGTTTGAAGAAAGGGCGTACAACCCAATCATAGACATCGTGGACAACATCAAGTGGGACGGTAAGGAACGGTGTCGGTTCTTCCTGCGGGACTGGGCGAAGGTGGAGGACTCAGCGTACACACGGGAAGTTTCCCGCCTCATCTTCGCCGGGGGCATCCACCGTCTGTACCAACCGGGTACGAAGTTTGACGATGTGCCGATATTGATAGGTCTGCGTCAAGGGGAGGGCAAGTCATCTCTCATCCGTTGGTTGGCGATAAACGATGCGTACTACGGTGAAGTCAACCTAATGGAAGGGCAACAGGCCATTGAGCAACTGCGTGGCAAGTGGATATGCGAGATAAGCGAACTGCTTGCCTTGAGCAAATCCCGGGAACAGGAGGCCGCAAAAGCATACATCACCCGGCAAGTGGACAGCTACCGCAAACCGTGGGATAAGAACGTGTCCGATCTGCCACGGCGGTGCATAATGATAGGAAGTACGAACTCAGACAGCCCACTTACCGACAAGACAGGCAACAGAAGATACTACCCTGTTGAAGTCCATTGCAACGGATATGACCTATACGACCATGAGCAGGAGTGCCGGGACTATATTCTGCAAGCGTGGGCAGAAGCAAGGGAACTGTACAAGAAGAAGCAGATGCCGAACTACGCTGACCGCAAGCTGACGGCGGCGTACCGCGAGGCGCAGGAGAACGCCACACAGGACGATTGGCGGGTAGGGGCTATCTCTGCCTTTCTGGAACGCAAAAACCCCGGAGAACTCACCTGTGTGCGTGAGGTGTGCCATCGTGCGTTGTCACCCAACCCGGACTTTCCCAAAGACCCGACTCTGATAGAGTCAAAGGACATCGGGGCGATCATCACCCGGTTGCCAGACTGGGAGCGGGTGGGCGCAAGACACATGGCAAACTACGGTACGCAGAAGTGTTGGAAGAAGAAACTGGACGCTCCTGCGCCACAGGCAGATAAACCATTCTGGGAGGATTGATATGGCATATAAGAAAATAGACCTCAAAGTTGTCCGCAGGATGATGGAACAGGGAGTCCCCGTGACCGAGATAGCGAAGAAGTTGGGCGTGACCCGACAGGCCATCTACAATCGGCTTTCTGCGGACGAGAAGAAACGGCACGGCTTTGGGGACGGAGGGATGCTCCAAGGGATCAACAAGGTACAGTACCTTGGGAGCGGCGAGAACCGTGTGGTTGACCCGGAAACGGGGTTGGTGGTAGACCTCCACGGCAGTACGGCAAGGGTCATCGGCAGGATGGGTGACGAGAGGGTTTCCGACTTCGTAACATACCACATGGAGTGCCTTGCCATGCGACAGGGCGTGGACAAGAAGAACCCCAACGACTTGTACAACCGCTTCATACGGTATCTTGCGTACTGCCAAGAACACGGCATCATCCCCGGAGCGGCTAACGCACGGTTGGCGATAGGTGTGTCCGCGAGGGACATCACCGATTGGGAGCGGGGGACAAGGGGAACGCCAGAACACAGAGCGTTCGCAGAAGACTTCAAGGCCGTCATGTCATCCATGAACGAGCAAGCCGCCGCTGACGGGATCATCAACCCGGTGCTGAGTATCTTCTGGTCGAAAGCGTACTATGGACTCTCTGACCAACCGAAGGCGGAAGTGCAGATTACAGACCCGCTTGGCGAGAAGAGAAGTGCGGAGGATATTGCCAAGGCATACTCCGAAGTCGATCTCCCGGACTGAGAAAGGAATGTTATGGACGAGATTGCAATCAGCATCGTAACCAAGTACATCTTGGAGCATCTGGACAAGTCTGATCCCACGCCGAAGTTTGAAGTGTTCACCGTCTGGAAATCAAAGATACTCCAGAACTGGAAGTATCTGCTGTCATCGACCCTGTTTGACGGGATGTACTACGAACTGACTTTCAACGGCGATAAGGGCGTGTGGTATCTGGATGCGTACAAGAAGTTTGAGAACCGGGTGGTGGAGTTGTGAACGCCGCTTTCATCGCAATCGCAGGAACTATCTGCGGAATCGTTCTTGGATTCGTTCTTGGAAGACATGAATAAGAATGAATAAAAACAAAAAACCCCAGAAGCATTACGCCTCTGGGGTTGATTATTTGTGTGTGATGATTTATGCACTCAGCTTTGCTTTTGCCTGTTCGTGCGTGAACTGGGCTTTGGCAAGCCGGGACTCCGCAGAATGAATCTGATTGTCCAGACTGATGATCTTCGTCTGCCATTTGTCCCAGTCTGCGCTCAACGGTGTGCAAGCGGCTTGCTGTGCCATGTAGTTGTCGCGCTTCGCCATAAGGTTGCCCACGCGCTCGTTGAGGTACTCCATGTCCTGCTCCGCACGTTCCATGCGGAAGGTGAGGTTGGCGATCTGCTCTTCATGCTTGGCAAGCTGTGCCGCTTGACGCTCCTGCTCCTTGGCAAGACGTTCCTGCTCTTTCCTCTGACGTTCCTGCTCACGGGCGAGGGCAACAACCCTCCGGGCCTCCTCACGGGCCTCCTCCTGCTGACGCTTTATCATCGCTTTCTGCTCTACCTGTTCCCGTTTTATACGGGCAATTTCAGCTTTTCTGCGCTGTTCTCGATTTTCCGCAGAAGCCGCAGAAATGGCCTTGCAGATGCCCCAAATGCAGCCAACAATTATAATCAAACTCATGTTCTCACCCCATCGTTTCAACGCGCAGAACGGTATTCAAGAAAGAAACAATCGCTCTGTCCTCGATGATGCACTCTTTTTCGCACTCGTTCAAGTCCGGCTGATTTGCCATATCGTTGGCAAGAGAGTTGTGCCAATCGCGGGAACGGCGCAGACGCTCCATCAATGCCTCATAGGTCTTTTCCATGTTCTTCTTCCTTTCCTCTGCATTGTGCAGAATGTATAATAGATTTTGTAAATGTTTACTGTTGTTTACTCGCTCTTGTCTTTCGGTTTTCTCCCGCGCTTGACCGCAGAAGGGGCTTTGCCCTGTGCCATGTAGTCAGCTACGGCGGCGAGAAACAGGGCTTGGACGCTCACGCCATGAGCAGAAGCATAGTCTTTGATTGCCTTTCCATCGGCCTTTTGCGTTCTAATCTTAAACTCCATGCAATAGGTCTTGTAATATGCATTGACGGTTTCGTAGTTGCTGCTCATGGTAGCGTTCTCCTGTTCGTTTTTTGCTACCATCTTATCATTTTCTTTATTCATTTTCAACCTTTACCGCCTTTCACCTTTTCGCTAATTTTCCGCAGAATACGCTTTCTTGTCGGTTCGCACATTAGGTTGATGTGGTAAAACTCTGCCCCGGTTGCGTCAAAGATTGCCTTTCGGATGTTTTCGCCGCACCCAAACGCACCAAGTTTGAGATTGTACTTGTGTTCAGAAATCCTGTTTGCGATATGTACGCTCTTTCCGATGTAGATTTTGTGTTCCATAACATTGTAAAGACCGTAGATACCCGCGCCATTGTACGCCATTTGATTGCTCCTTTGTAATATATTTATTTCCTTTTCCACTTCTCATTTGGAATAGGGCTGATAGGCTCAACCCTTTAGAAGCCGCAGAATGGTTAGAAAAGCTCGTCAACATCTTCTTCATCCCATCCGAGAATGTCGGAAAGTTCTTCTTTTACTTCCTCTCCATTGGACAGAACACCCTGCCGCTGGCAATAGGCTATAAGGTCAACAAGAGCCTGCTGATACATGATTAAATCCACCTTTCAAATTATTTAGGCTTTACGCCTTGGGCATGGGCTTTTAACGGATAAACCCATGAGAACCGCGCAGAAGGGTTATGCGGAAGGAACGGTGCTTTCCCATTCGTTCGGATCGTCAAGGTCGTATGCGTCGATTTCAACTTTCTCATCGTTCTCGTATTCGTCCGGCTTGTCCAAACAAACATCCCCTTCCATTACTAATTTTTCGATTTCATGATATGCAATATTAGGGTCGTCTGTATCAAGAGTTACATAGTACGCAGAACGCTCAATAATTGTAAATTTCCATGTTACCATTTTTCTATCTCCCTTTTCTAAATTTCGCAGCTTTCGCCGCTGGAATAGGGCTGATAGGCTCAACCCTTTAGAAGCCGCAGAAAACTTATCAAAACAATTCATCGTCAAAAACATCTCGAATTGTCCCATCTTTGAATTGCGCACGAAACATTGGCCCTACATCTTCTTTGTCGTACTCTGCTTCGGGCAAAGGAGCCAACACAAGTACGATTGTCCCATTGAATTTCAACAAATCGCTTTGCGTTGTCCGAAAAACTCTGTAAATAGGTCTCATCTCTTTTTTCTCCCTTTTCGTTATTTGCCTTTCGGCATGGGCTGGGACTTGATAAGCTCAAATCCCGCAGAAAGCTGTCTTATGCTCGATGAAGTATTGCGCGTCTTTCTTTCTGCTCCAACGATATGCGGGAACATACTTCATACTTTGCAGATCGAACACGCACCACCAGACGCGCCCATCAAGCGCCGTCCGTTTTCTTGGCTCAAATCGTTTCATGTGTTTCTCCTTTAGCAGATCGCATTTTCCCGAAACTCGCGCAGAAGTCCATATCTGCGCCCCATGCGCTCAAACCATGCGCCGATCACCGCAAGCTCGGAATAACTGAAACAGTAGTCGCTCCATGCGGATTTATAATCAATCGCGGCGTTTCTGACGCTCTCTTTTCTCTCGGCGTATGTTTTGCCGTATGCGTGGAAAGAAATAAAAGAAATGATTTCCGTATCAGGGCAGAACGTGTCCCGAAAATAATCGTCAATCCCTCCGGCGTTTTCGTAGTAAATGCCGCCGCCGTTTTCGCCTACCATATCGTTTTTGATGTGTGCAAAAAACATTGTTATTTTCCCCTTTTCATAATGTTTGATCGCTTTTCGGCAATCATACAGAAACACAAGATTTTTGTGTTCCTGTATCAGCGCCGAAACGCTGATTTTTTTTAGGTTTCTTCCTCCTCCTGCTCTTCCTCTTCCTCTTCCTCTTCTTCCTCTTCTTCCTCTTGCGCTTCTTCCCACTCTTCGAAAGTGTCAAACCAGTTTTCGCCGCTTCTCGCGTTCATAAGCGTTTCAAAGTCAGGCCAACCCAACCATTCCGCGATGGTGTCATCTTCGAACCAGAAGAAATCATTTAATTCTGTTTCGCTCATTTCATCTTCGCCGGAATCTTCAAGCATGGAAAGAATGGTGTTGACTTCCGAATCAAGCAGATATTTTACAGTATCTTTTGCACCGCTCCAAAAGTCGAAGTCATAGCAAGAATTAACCTCTTTGTAAACTTTCATTGTTATATCTCCTTTTCCTTTTCAAATTTTCGGGATTGTACCCGTGTATGCCGTCAAAGTGTTTTGGCGGCATAGGCTGATACAATCAAGCAACTTTCGCAAGTTCTCTGTAAATAAGGTACGCCAGCATTTTACATGCTTCGTCTTCGCTGTACTTGTTGCGCTGCTCCTCTGTCTGTTCGAGGATGTTTCCAAGATCGTCAACCGCTGGGCGGTTATACCAAAAGCAACAGTCAAGCGCGGAGGGCAATCCTTGCGTCCAGGAAATAAAAGCGGCTTGTTCGTTGTTGCGGAAATATCTCTTGTCTTCCGGGCGGCTGTAATACTCTTTGCGGAATGTTCCGAGAATCCACCGTGCGACGCCTTCAAACGTTGTCGGAAGATCAACACCGTAATTTGTGCCGTCTGCGTTGTCGATGATATAGGCGCGGATATTCTCGCCAGCCTTTTGGGAATTAGTCTTAAGCATTTTCTTTTTCCCCTTTTCATTAGTTGTTTTTCAAGCGTTACGCTTGTTTCATTGTCTATCAGCTCTCTATCACTCATAGGCAATCAAACAAGCGCGCAAGGCTTTTTACGGCCTTGTGTAGCTTGCTGAAAAGGGAAAAGGGAAATATCACATTCGGAACGCCCGTTTGTCTTCCCCGCGCCGTTTGATTCTCAATCTGTCCTATCTCCGCGGCTTGTTGGCGGCTCTTTCCGCGCCCTGTGCGCGGTTGTCGTGGCCTGTGCGGTGTCTTACCTTTAGTGGCGTTCCGTGGCGTTTTCTCGATCTCACGCCCAACGAATCGGTTTTCAAGGTACATTCCCGATCTTGTACGGCGCCGGGCTGCGCGTTCCGGGTTTGTTGCTTTCACTTTCTGATTGTATGGTAACATATTAGTACCCTAATTGCAAGACGGAATAATGCACAAAAAATTAGTCCCCTTTTTGTATATTTTTTAGGGGACTAATACAAGCGGCTTTTCCTGCTGCGTTTTCCGGCTTTCCAGCCTTGCCAGGTTTACACGGCGATCTATCTAATATGGCATATTAGATATACTGATATGGAGTATTAGTAACCCCACGGAGCACATATGTCAAACAAAACATATGAACGACTATTCATATGAAGCGAACGCGAATGGCGTACAAATGTGCGCCATGCGCGCACAATTAGCACTCTGGCGCGGCGAGTGCCAAGGAAGGGCGGCTGATATTACATTCTGTCATCACATTTTGCCGTGGGAGTACAAATCATCGCCCTTCCACCCTCTAAAAAGTTC
Source organism: uncultured Prevotella sp. (assembly GCA_937877685.1). Taxonomy (GTDB): domain Bacteria; phylum Bacteroidota; class Bacteroidia; order Bacteroidales; family Bacteroidaceae; genus Alloprevotella. The sequence continues at coordinate 3,833 of CALFGU010000225.1, read as the reverse complement.
AACAAAATGGACATTTTGTTTAGTTAGCATATGCTTTGGTCACCCCGGGGGTATACAGGGAGTAATCGGCGGGGCGGGGTTACCCTCTCAAGTATCCGAAAACGCAAAAAAGCCTCTCCGAGAGCATCAGAGAGGCTGTGTGAAGAGGGGCGAGAGAACACCTAAAATCTTACCCACGGTAAGACGGTGCGAAACCCCCAAAAAATCCGAAAAAAGCAAAAAAGGGGGTGGAACTGTAAAAAACAACCGAAAAACCCTGTTTGGGTAAGGTACGGTAAGGTCACGGTAAGATTCACGGTAAGACCCTCAAACCATTGATATTACTATATTTTTTATTATTTTCTTACCGTAACTACCAAAAAATAGAGTATATTTGAGAAAAAAGCTAAAAGAAAATAATAGGAAAATAGGGTTGCTACGGTAGTTTCGGTAAGATTTGAGATTTGGGGGAGGGAGAGGAGAGGGGGGATGGAGGGGGTATGAAGGGGGTTTACGAATGATTACGGAAGTGGTATAATGGGGGAAAACTGAGAGGCGGGAGTGAGGGACAGAGATGGATTACGGGAAGTTGATAGAGGCGGCGTTGGCGAGGGACACCCCGGAGTCGGTCGGGGATGCGTTCGACATCGTGCGGGAGTTGGAGATGGACGGGGCTGTGACCGTGGAGGGGACGGGAAAGCATGACCACGGCACGGTAGTGTATAACAAGGGCAATTTTACACGCGCACATGAATATGCAAAGCGGATCAGAGCGGCGGCAAACGCGATGGTGCGGATGGGCGTGGATGCGGATGCGATGCTCGACTTGTACTACAAGACGCACTTGTTTGACGCGCCGCATTTCTTTGACAGCTTTTGCATATACATTGAGAAAGACCGCGCCCCGGAGAAGCAGTTTTATCTGCCAAGGAGGAAACAGCTACTGCGGTGTGCGAGTGCGATACAAGGGATGGAGGACGGGAAGTACCACACGGTAGGTATCTCCCTCGCACCCGGCGTTGGGAAGACCACCCTCGCGGAGTTTGGGTTGGCGTGGACATCGGGAAGAAACCCCTTCCTTGCCAACCTTGTGGGTTCGCACAACAACTCTTTCCTAACGGGCGTGTACGGTGAGATGCTGAGAATCCTTGACCCGATGGGGGAGTATCGGTGGGGCGATGTGTTCCCCGGTCTTGGGGTGATCGCTACAAACGCCAAGGACTTGATGATAGGTATAGGGTACGACAAGACCGATGACCAAAGGTTCAAGACGCTCCAACTTGGCGGCTCTCTTGGAAGTCAGCTTGCGGGTCGCGTGAGAGCATCCAACTGGATGTATCTGGATGACCCGGTGGACGGCATTGAAACCGCCATGAGCCGGGATAGGTTGGACAAACTGTGGCAGACTGTCAGCACAGACTTCTTTCAGCGAGGCATAGGCGATAGGGTAAAGCGGCTGATTATCGGCACACGGTGGTCATTGGTTGACCCTCTGGGTCGGTTGGAGGACTACTATGAGGGCGATGAGGGTGCGCTGTTCATCCGCGAACCCGTACTGGACGAGAATGACGAGAGCCGCTTCAACTACCCGTATGGGTTGGGGTACACCACGGCAGACCTCCACAGGCAGAGGGACATGATGGACGAACCGTCATGGTTGGCGGTTTATCAGCAACAGCCGATTGAACGTGAGGGGCAACTTTACGCCCCGGACGAACTACGGAGGTACTTTGACCTCCCGGAGAAAGACCCGGATGCCGTCATCGCCATCTGCGACACAAAGGAACAGGGCGCGGACTACTGCGTCTGCCCGGTATTTTATCAGTACGGCAACGACTTTTATATGGACGCTATCATCTGCGACAACGGGAAAGTGGAGATCGTGCAGGACAGGGTGGCGGCTTTGCTCGTTGACCGCAAGGTGAAGATGTGCAGGATAGAGTCGAACCGTGGCGGCACTATCTTCGCACAGAATATTCAGAAGCGGGTGCGTGAACTTGGCGGCATGACGAGCATTACGACCAAGTGGACGCAGAGCAATAAGGAAACCAGAATCCAAGTGAACAGCGCAATGGTCAAGGCGCACGTTCTGTTCAAGGACGAAAGCCTCTATGAGCGGGACAGGGAGTATCGGACTGCAATGACACAGCTTACCACCTACTCCATGATGGGTAAAAACAAGAACGATGATGTCTGCGATACCCTTGCAATGTTCGTTGACTGGCAACTGTCCGACCGCACAAACACGGTTACGATCATGAAACGTCCCTTCTGACTACCAAATATTACAGAATATTACTGAAAGTATTGACTTTTTCAACATTTTGTGATATAAAGAGGGGTAGGGAACAATATCTGGGGGATACGGTGGGAAACTGCCGACCGACCATCGGGTTCTGACCTCCTTCCCGTAAAGAACTGACCACCGTGCTTTCTTCCTTTCACACGGTGAGTACCTAACAGAATAGCCAAAGCGCGGTCGATTCACGCAGAGGCACAAGTCCCGGCATGGAGTGGTGGCCTAAACCGGGCATTTTATTACGAACTGTCTGACATAGCGTTAGAGGGATACGCAAGATCGAGTGGCGGGGGCTTGCTTGGATACCATGATTCCGAAAGAGGTTCTTGAGGCAATCAAGAAGATAGTGGCACTTGGGAAAGAGGCCATCGTAAAGAAAGAGCGCGGCTGTTGGGTTGTGATTGAGAACAACCGCCGTGTTGTTTACAAGGATCTTTAATACAGATACCTCGCCGTAATTAGGCGGCGGGAAGGACTAATTAGGGTCAAAGTGAAGTGTACTTCGCTTTGACCTTTTTTATTTTATGCGGGGTGAGAAGTTGGCAGACGATTACAAATTTACAACGTGCGACTGGTTGTACGGTAGGCGGGACATCTATACCGCAAACGAGGTTCTGACACCCGAAAACGTACTCACCGAGGTCAACTACGCACTGGGTTTCCACTTCCGCAACGTGTTTGAGGAACAGTACCTTTACTGGTATCGCCGTGGATTTCAGCCCATCGTCAACCGCACAAAAGACCGCAATGACTTTGTACTGAACAAGGTCACGCAGAATGTGGCGCAGGAGATCGTAGACTTCAAGAACGGGTATTTCCTGCAAGAACCCGCCTTTTACGTTTCGCGCAAGAGCGGCAAGAAGGGCAAAGTCGATAAATTAAACGAGTACCTTTACCGCTCCGGGAAACAGGCCGCAGACAATCAGCTTGCCGACTGGTTTCACATGGTTGGCAAGGCGGCGTTGTACGTTGAACCGACCGACAGCAACGACATCCCCCTCCGGGCGTATGCCCTCGACCCGCGCTCTGCGTTCGTGGTCAAGTCCTTCCGTCCGGGCAACTACCCCGTGTACGGAGTGAACGTGGTCATTGATGACAAGACGATGTTCATTGATGTCTACACCAACGACACCATCTTCCGCTTGAAGGGTTCGTACCTTGGAATGTCCGTCACGAACGATGACTTGGGCAGACCGATGTATCAGACAATGGCAAACGAGGTGCTTGCTGTTGAGCCGAACCTCCTGCGGCACATCCCAATTATCGAGTACCGCTACAACTCCGTGAATATGGGCGCGTTTGAGGGCGTGTGCAGTATGCTTGATGCCATCAACGAAGTTCAGTCCGCACGGATTGACGGCGTGGATCAGTTCATCCAGTCCCTCGCCATTGCTGTGAACTGCGAGTTCCCGGACGATACCACAGTCGAGGACATCCGCAAAGCAGGAATGATTGCCCTTCGCTCAGTTGGTGAGAACAAAGCTGACTTCAAGATTCTGTCCGAGGAACTGAACCAAGACCAGACGCAGACCCTTGTTGACAACCTATACGACCA